>NZ_CP150175.1:0-32500 GCF_037964915.1 Bacillus sp. FSL K6-1012
ATGGAAAATATATTAGACCTGTGGAACCAAGCCCTTGCTCAAATCGAAAAAAAATTGAGCAAACCGAGTTTCGAGACTTGGATGAAATCAACGAAAGCCCACTCACTGCAAGGAGATACATTGACAATTACCGCTCCTAATGAATTTGCCAGAGACTGGCTGGAGTCCAGATACTTGCATCTCATTGCAGATACTATATATGAATTAACCGGGGAAGAATTGAGCATTAAGTTTGTCATTCCTCAAAATCAAGATGTCGAAGACTTTATGCCAAAACCGCAAGTCAAAAAAGCGGTAAAAGAAGATACATCTGATTTTCCTCAAAATATGCTCAACCCAAAATATACTTTTGATACTTTTGTCATCGGATCTGGAAACCGATTCGCTCACGCTGCTTCCCTGGCAGTAGCGGAAGCACCTGCAAAAGCATACAACCCTTTATTTATCTACGGGGGCGTTGGCTTAGGGAAAACACACTTAATGCATGCGATCGGCCATTATGTAATAGATCATAATCCTTCTGCCAAAGTGGTTTATCTGTCTTCTGAGAAATTTACTAACGAGTTCATCAACTCTATTCGAGATAATAAAGCAGTTGATTTTCGCAATCGCTACCGAAATGTTGATGTGCTTTTGATAGATGATATTCAATTTTTAGCCGGGAAAGAACAAACGCAAGAAGAATTTTTCCATACTTTTAACACGCTGCACGAAGAAAGCAAACAAATCGTCATTTCAAGTGATAGACCGCCTAAAGAAATTCCGACACTTGAAGACAGATTGCGTTCACGATTTGAATGGGGTCTGATTACAGATATCACGCCTCCTGATTTAGAAACGAGAATTGCGATTTTAAGAAAAAAAGCCAAAGCGGAAGGCTTGGATATTCCGAACGAGGTTATGCTTTATATCGCAAATCAAATCGACAGCAACATTCGGGAGCTGGAAGGGGCGTTAATCAGGGTCGTTGCTTATTCATCTTTAATTAATAAAGATATTAATGCCGATCTGGCCGCTGAGGCATTAAAAGATATTATTCCTTCCTCAAAACCGAAAGTGATTACAATAAAAGAAATTCAGAGAGTAGTAGGCCAGCAATTCAATATTAAGCTTGAGGATTTCAAAGCAAAAAAACGGACAAAATCGGTAGCATTCCCGCGTCAAATCGCTATGTACTTATCGAGAGAAATGACTGACTCCTCTCTCCCTAAAATCGGAGAGGAATTCGGAGGACGTGACCATACAACCGTTATTCATGCGCATGAAAAAATTTCAAAACTGCTGGCAGATGATGAACAGCTTCAGCAGCATGTAAAAGAAATCAAGGAACAGCTTAAATAATAGGGCCGGGGATAAATCGGGAGAAGTGTGAATAACTTTTCTAAAGTCATGCACAGTCTGTCCACATGTGGATAGGCTGTGTTTCCTGTCTTTTTCACAACTTATCCACAAATCCACAAGCCCTACTATTACTTCTACTACTTTTTTTAAAAAAAATATATATATTAAACATTATCCGTTAGGAGGATAAAAATGAAATTTACGATTCAAAAAGATCGTCTTGTTGAAAGTGTCCAAGATGTATTAAAAGCAGTTTCATCCAGAACTACAATTCCGATTTTGACCGGTATTAAGATCGTTGCCTCAGATGAAGGGGTATCTTTTACTGGAAGCGATTCAGATATTTCCATCGAGTCTTTTATTCCAAAAGAAGAAGGAGATAAAGAAATCGTTACGATTGAACAGCCAGGCAGCATTGTATTACAAGCCCGCTTCTTTAGTGAGATTGTAAAAAAACTCCCGATGGCAACTGTAGAAATCGAAGTGCAAAATCAATATCTGACGATTATCCGCTCTGGAAAAGCCGAATTTAACCTAAATGGGCTTGATGCCGATGAGTATCCGCACTTGCCGCAGATTGAAGAGCATCATGCGATTCAGATTCCTACGGATTTATTAAAAAACCTAATTAGACAAACAGTGTTTGCGGTGTCCACCTCAGAAACACGCCCTATCTTGACAGGTGTAAACTGGAAAGTGGAGAAAAGTGAATTATTATGCACTGCAACGGATAGCCACCGTTTAGCTTTAAGAAAAGCGAAACTTGATATTTCAGAAGACAGATCCTATAACGTCGTGATTCCGGGTAAGAGCTTAACTGAACTCAGCAAGATTTTGGATGACAACCAAGAACTTGTAGATATCGTCATTACAGAAACCCAGGTTCTGTTTAAAGCAAAAAACGTCTTGTTCTTCTCACGCCTGCTGGATGGAAATTATCCGGATACAACCAGCCTTATTCCGCAAGAGAGCAAGACAGAAATCATTGTGAACACAAAAGAATTCCTTCAGGCGATTGATCGTGCATCTTTATTAGCCAGAGAAGGACGCAATAACGTGGTGAAGCTTTCTGCAAAACCTGCTGAATCAATTGAGATTTCTTCTAATTCACCTGAAATCGGAAAAGTGGTGGAAGCGGTTCTTGCAGATCAAATCGAGGGTGAGGAATTAAATATCTCATTTAGTCCAAAATATATGCTGGATGCATTAAAGGTGCTTGAAGGAGCAGAGATACGTGTAAGCTTTACAGGAGCTATGAGACCTTTCTTAATTCGCACGCCGAATGATGAAACAATCGTACAGCTTATCCTCCCTGTCAGAACCTATTAATCCGATATACGGCTGCCGACCTGCTCGGCAGCTTTTCTATTCGTAATCTGCTCCGTCAAGTTTTCCCTTTCCCTAATTCGTTTTTTTTTAGTACAATTAGATATTAGTGATATTTGAAAGAGGTCGATATAATGGCAAATCCGATTTCTATTGATACAGAGATGATTACACTCGGGCAATTTCTGAAATTAGCCGATGTGATTCAGTCAGGCGGCATGGCAAAGTGGTTTTTGAGCGAGCATGAAGTGCTTGTGAACAATGAGCCGGACAATCGCCGCGGCAGAAAGCTGTATGTTGGAGATGTGGTAGAGATTGAAGGATTTGGTTCATTTCAAGTCGTCAATTAAAGCGGGTGACACTGATTGTATATCCAGAACTTAGAACTGACATCTTACCGCAACTATGAACATGCTGAACTTCAATTTGAAAATAAAGTAAATGTGATCATTGGAGAAAATGCTCAGGGGAAAACAAACCTCATGGAAGCGATCTATGTCTTGTCCATGGCAAAATCGCATCGGACTTCAAATGACAAAGAACTTATCCGGTGGGACAAAGACTATGCTAAAATAGAGGGAAGAGTGATGAAGCAAAACGGGGCGATCCCAATGCAGCTCGTCATCTCCAAAAAGGGTAAAAAGGGCAAGGTCAATCATATCGAACAGCAAAAGCTCAGCCAGTATGTCGGCGCCCTCAACACCATCATGTTTGCACCGGAAGATTTAAACCTTGTAAAGGGAAGCCCTCAAGTGAGACGGAGATTTCTTGACATGGAAATCGGCCAAGTTTCTCCTGTCTACCTGTATGACCTTTCTCTTTACCAGAAGATTCTTTCCCAGCGAAATCATTTTTTGAAACAGCTGCAAACAAGAAAACAAACTGACAGAACAATGCTTGATGTTCTGACTGATCAGCTTATTGAAGTTGCCGCAAAAGTCGTCGTAAAACGTCTGCAGTTCACGGCACAGCTCGAAAAATGGGCGCAGCCTATCCATTCGGGCATCTCAAGAGGGCTTGAGGAATTGACGCTGAAGTACCATACGGCGCTTGAGGTATCAGATCCTGAAGACTTGTCGAAAATAGGAGATAGCTATCAAGAAGCGTTTTCTAAATTAAGAGAAAAAGAAATCGAGCGCGGCGTCACGCTGTCTGGACCTCATCGGGATGATGTTCTTTTCTATGTGAACGGACGCGATGTGCAGACGTATGGTTCTCAAGGACAGCAGCGGACGACGGCATTATCCCTTAAGCTGGCTGAGATTGACCTGATCCATGAAGAAATCGGAGAATATCCCATTTTACTATTGGATGATGTGCTGAGTGAGCTGGATGATTATCGCCAATCGCACTTGCTTCATACCATCCAGGGCCGTGTACAAACGTTTGTCACAACGACAAGCGTTGATGGCATTGATCACGAAACCTTACGGCAAGCAGGAATGTTCCGTGTGCAAAACGGTACGTTAGTGAAGTGAAGAAATGAGGTGGGCAATTGTATATTCATTTAGGTGATGATTTTGTGGTTTCAACACGCGATATTATTGGCATTTTTGATTTTAAAGCCAACATGTCGCCAATTGTTGAAGAATTTCTGGAAAAACAGAAACACAAGCTGGTGCCTTCCGTAAACGGCACACCCAAATCTATCGTAGTCACGGTTCAGAATATATATTACTCTCCCTTATCTTCCAGCACATTAAAAAAACGTGCGCAATTTATGGTTGAAATAGATTCTTAGTGATTTTTTATAACGAATATATTGTTTAAGAAAAGTGTAGGTGAATAACGTGGCTATGGAACAGCAGCAAAATAGTTATGATGAAAATCAGATACAGGTACTAGAAGGATTGGAAGCTGTTCGTAAAAGACCGGGGATGTACATCGGTTCAACCAACAGTAAAGGCCTTCACCATCTGGTATGGGAAATTGTCGACAATAGTATTGACGAAGCCCTGGCCGGTTATTGTACAGATATCAATATCCAAATTGAAAAAGACAACAGCATTACGGTAATTGATAATGGCCGCGGGATTCCAGTCGGTATTCATGAGAAAATGGGTCGTCCTGCGGTTGAAGTCATTATGACTGTGCTTCACGCCGGCGGAAAATTTGACGGAAGCGGATATAAAGTGTCCGGAGGTTTGCACGGTGTAGGTGCCTCGGTCGTTAACGCGTTATCAACAGAGCTTGATGTGACTGTTCACCGTGACGGAAAAATCCATCGCCAAGTCTATAACCGCGGTGTCCCGGTTTCTGATCTTGAAGTTATTGGCGAAACGGATCATACAGGAACGACTACACACTTTGTTCCAGATCCTGAAATCTTCACGGAAACAACTGAGTATGAATATGATCTGCTTGCTAACCGTGTTCGCGAATTAGCCTTTTTGACAAAAGGCGTAAACATCACGATTGAAGATAAACGTGAAGGCCAAGAGCGCAAAAATGAGTATCATTACGAAGGCGGAATTAAAAGCTATGTAGAGTATTTAAACCGCTCCAAAGAAGTTGTCCATGAAGAGCCGATTTATATTGAAGGCGAAAAGGACGGCATTACGGTTGAAGTCGCTCTGCAATACAATGACAGCTACACAAGCAATATTTACTCATTTACAAACAATATCAACACGTACGAAGGCGGTACCCACGAAGCCGGTTTTAAAACGGGGCTGACTCGTGTCATCAATGATTACGCCAGAAAAAAAGGACTCATAAAAGAAAATGATCCAAACTTAAGCGGAGATGATGTGAGAGAAGGGCTTACCGCGATTATCTCGATCAAACACCCGGATCCGCAGTTCGAAGGCCAAACGAAAACAAAACTAGGCAACTCAGAGGCGCGGACGATCACAGATACGTTATTTTCTGCGGCGTTGGAAACATTTATGCTGGAAAATCCAGATGCGGCAAAAAAAATCGTTGACAAAGGTTTAATGGCAGCAAGAGCAAGAATGGCTGCGAAAAAAGCGCGTGAATTAACGCGCCGCAAAAGCGCTTTGGAGATTTCAAACCTTCCCGGTAAATTAGCGGACTGCTCTTCGAAAGACCCGAGCATCTCCGAGTTATATATCGTAGAGGGTGACTCTGCCGGAGGATCTGCAAAACAGGGACGTGACAGGCATTTCCAAGCCATTTTGCCGCTAAGAGGTAAAATCCTAAACGTTGAAAAAGCAAGGCTTGATAAAATTCTTTCTAACAACGAAGTTCGTTCTATGATTACTGCACTCGGCACAGGTATCGGGGAAGATTTCAACTTGGAAAAAGCCCGTTATCACAAAGTCGTCATTATGACAGATGCCGACGTTGACGGCGCGCACATCAGAACATTGCTGTTGACGTTCTTTTACAGATATATGCGTCAGATTATCGAAAATGGCTACGTGTACATCGCGCAGCCGCCGCTCTACAAAGTCCAGCAGGGTAAACGTGTTGAATATGCATACAATGACAAGCAGCTGGAGGAACTGTTGCAAACTCTTCCTCAAACGCCTAAGCCTGGATTGCAGCGTTACAAAGGTCTCGGTGAAATGAATGCCACCCAGCTTTGGGAGACAACAATGGACCCGGGCTCAAGAACGCTTCTGCAGGTGACTCTAGAGGATGCAATGGATGCGGATGAAACTTTCGAAATGCTGATGGGAGACAAAGTAGAACCGCGCAGAAATTTCATAGAAGCAAATGCGAGATACGTAAAAAATCTCGATATCTAATAATACAAAGCCTTATTTCCAATAAGAAATAAGGCTTTTTTCTGAATAGGACAGGACGCAGGAATTCTTGTAAAACCTATATATTCTAGTAATTTAATGTGTATAAGTATAAGTTTATTGATATAATGGAGAATAGTGAAATCGTATTGAAGATCATAATGGACAATCTACTCCCACATAATTTCATGTGATACTTCAGGGAGGTTTTTTAATGAGTGAACAAAACACACCAAAAGTTCGTGAAATAAATATCAGTCAGGAAATGCGCACGTCCTTTTTGGATTATGCGATGAGCGTTATCGTATCCCGGGCGCTTCCGGATGTGCGTGACGGTTTAAAACCGGTTCACAGACGGATTTTATACGCGATGAATGATTTAGGCATGACGAGTGACAAGCCGTATAAAAAATCGGCTCGTATCGTCGGAGAAGTTATCGGGAAATACCATCCTCACGGTGATTCAGCGGTATATGAATCTATGGTCAGAATGGCGCAGGATTTCAACTACCGTTATATGCTGGTGGACGGTCACGGAAACTTTGGTTCTGTAGACGGAGACTCAGCCGCTGCGATGCGGTACACCGAAGCCCGAATGTCTAAGATCGCCATGGAAATTCTGCGAGACATTACAAAAGACACGATTGATTATCAAGATAACTATGATGGTTCAGAGAGAGAACCTGTTGTCATGCCGTCAAGATTCCCAAACCTGCTTGTAAATGGAGCAGCCGGTATTGCAGTCGGAATGGCTACAAATATACCGCCGCACCAGCTTGGAGAAATTATTGACGGAGTGCTTGCCGTAAGCGAGAACAAGGACATAACAATCCAAGAGCTGATGGAATTCATTCCTGGACCGGATTTCCCGACTGCCGGACAAATTTTAGGCAGAAGCGGAATTCGCAAGGCATATGAATCCGGAAGAGGTTCTATTACGATTCGGGCAAAAGCAGAAATTGAAGAAACTTCGTCAGGGAAAGAAAGAATTTTAGTAACAGAACTCCCTTATCAGGTGAATAAAGCACGTCTAATTGAGAAGATTGCTGATCTTGTCAGAGATAAGAAAATTGAAGGAATAACTGATTTGCGTGATGAATCTGACCGGAACGGTATGCGGATTGTCATTGAAATCAGACGAGATGCCAATGCGCATGTTATCCTAAACAATCTTTACAAACAAACGGCCCTGCAAACTTCCTTCGGGATTAACATGCTGGCGCTTGTTGACGGTGAGCCGAAGGTATTAAATTTAAAGCAGTGCCTGGTGCATTATCTAGATCACCAAAAAGTCGTTATCAGACGCCGTACTGCTTATGAATTGCGTAAAGCGGAGGCAAGAGCGCATATCTTGGAAGGATTAAGGATTGCTCTCGATCATCTTGATGCAGTTATTTCCCTTATCCGCAACTCTCAAACGGCTGAAATTGCGAGAACAGGGTTAATTGAACAATTCTCGCTGACCGAAAAACAAGCCCAAGCTATTCTAGACATGAGGCTCCAGCGTTTAACAGGATTGGAACGAGAAAAGATTGAAGAAGAATACCAATCCCTTATTAAATTAATTGCAGAGCTTAAAGAAATCTTGGCCAATGAAGAAAAAGTGCTTGAGATCATCCGTGAAGAGCTCACAGAAATAAAAGAGCGTTTCAACGATGAAAGACGCACTGAGATTGTTACTGCCGGCCTTGAAACAATTGAAGATGAAGATCTCATCGAAAGAGAAAACATCGTTGTCACTCTGACGCATAACGGATATATCAAACGTCTGCCTGCTTCGACTTACCGCAGTCAAAAGCGCGGAGGAAAAGGCGTTCAGGGAATGGGGACAAACGAAGATGATTTCGTTGAACATCTGATTTCTACTTCAACACATGACACGATTCTCTTCTTCTCCAACAAAGGGAAAGTGTATCGTTCAAAAGGGTATGAAATTCCTGAATACGGTAGAACCGCTAAGGGAATCCCGATTATCAATCTGTTGGAGGTAGAAAAAGGTGAATGGATTAACGCAATAATCCCAGTCACTGCATTCGAAGAAGATCTCTATCTCTTCTTCACAACAAAACATGGGGTTTCAAAACGCACTTCACTGTCTCAGTTTGCTAATATCCGTAACAACGGCTTAATTGCGCTGAGCCTGCGTGAAGATGATGAATTAATGGGTGTCCGGCTTACTGACGGCACAAAACAAATCATCATCGGAACGAAAAACGGCCTGCTGATTCGTTTCTCTGAAACAGATGTTAGGGAAATGGGAAGAACAGCGGCAGGCGTAAAAGGCATCACCCTTACTGACGACGATATTGTCGTCGGCATGGAAATATTAGAGGAAGAATCTGATGTCCTTATCGTGACCGAGAAAGGTTACGGTAAACGAACTCCGGCTGAAGAATATAGAACTCAAAGCCGAGGCGGAAAAGGGCTGAAAACATGTAAAATCACGGAGAACAACGGCCATTTAGTAGCGGTGAAAGCTACCAAAGGTGAAGAGGATCTGATGATTATTACTGCCAGCGGTGTACTGATCAGAATGGATATCAATGATATCTCAACTACCGGACGCGTAACTCAAGGTGTACGTCTCATCAGAATGGCGGAACAAGAGCATGTGGCCACAGTCGCATTAGTTGAGAAAAACGATGATAATGAAGAAAATGAGCAAGAAGAGACACAAGAAAGTTAAGAAAAAGCGCAGCTATACCAGCTGCGCTTTTTTATATCAAAAACTCTTTACAGTGAGAAGATTTATGGTATAATCATTTCTGTTGTCTTTTAAAAGACATAGACATTACTAGATGAAAACATTTTAAAAAAAGTGTTGACCTAGTTAACTAAAAATGTTACTATTAAGTAGTCGCTTCGAGAGAGGCGCACAAAGTTCTTTGAAAACTAAACAAGACAAAACGTACCTGTTAATTCAAGTTTTATTATAAAATCGCACAGCGATGTGCGTAGTCAGTCAAACTACTTTATCGGAGAGTTTGATCCTGGCTCAGGACGAACGCTGGCGGCGTGCCTAATACATGCAAGTCGAGCGGACAGATGGGAGCTTGCTCCCTGATGTTAGCGGCGGACGGGTGAGTAACACGTGGGTAACCTGCCTGTAAGACTGGGATAACTCCGGGAAACCGGGGCTAATACCGGATGCTTGTTTGAACCGCATGGTTCAAACATAAAAGGTGGCTTCGGCTACCACTTACAGATGGACCCGCGGCGCATTAGCTAGTTGGTGAGGTAACGGCTCACCAAGGCAACGATGCGTAGCCGACCTGAGAGGGTGATCGGCCACACTGGGACTGAGACACGGCCCAGACTCCTACGGGAGGCAGCAGTAGGGAATCTTCCGCAATGGACGAAAGTCTGACGGAGCAACGCCGCGTGAGTGATGAAGGTTTTCGGATCGTAAAGCTCTGTTGTTAGGGAAGAACAAGTACCGTTCGAATAGGGCGGTACCTTGACGGTACCTAACCAGAAAGCCACGGCTAACTACGTGCCAGCAGCCGCGGTAATACGTAGGTGGCAAGCGTTGTCCGGAATTATTGGGCGTAAAGGGCTCGCAGGCGGTTCCTTAAGTCTGATGTGAAAGCCCCCGGCTCAACCGGGGAGGGTCATTGGAAACTGGGGAACTTGAGTGCAGAAGAGGAGAGTGGAATTCCACGTGTAGCGGTGAAATGCGTAGAGATGTGGAGGAACACCAGTGGCGAAGGCGACTCTCTGGTCTGTAACTGACGCTGAGGAGCGAAAGCGTGGGGAGCGAACAGGATTAGATACCCTGGTAGTCCACGCCGTAAACGATGAGTGCTAAGTGTTAGGGGGTTTCCGCCCCTTAGTGCTGCAGCTAACGCATTAAGCACTCCGCCTGGGGAGTACGGTCGCAAGACTGAAACTCAAAGGAATTGACGGGGGCCCGCACAAGCGGTGGAGCATGTGGTTTAATTCGAAGCAACGCGAAGAACCTTACCAGGTCTTGACATCCTCTGACAATCCTAGAGATAGGACGTCCCCTTCGGGGGCAGAGTGACAGGTGGTGCATGGTTGTCGTCAGCTCGTGTCGTGAGATGTTGGGTTAAGTCCCGCAACGAGCGCAACCCTTGATCTTAGTTGCCAGCATTCAGTTGGGCACTCTAAGGTGACTGCCGGTGACAAACCGGAGGAAGGTGGGGATGACGTCAAATCATCATGCCCCTTATGACCTGGGCTACACACGTGCTACAATGGACAGAACAAAGGGCAGCGAAACCGCGAGGTTAAGCCAATCCCACAAATCTGTTCTCAGTTCGGATCGCAGTCTGCAACTCGACTGCGTGAAGCTGGAATCGCTAGTAATCGCGGATCAGCATGCCGCGGTGAATACGTTCCCGGGCCTTGTACACACCGCCCGTCACACCACGAGAGTTTGTAACACCCGAAGTCGGTGAGGTAACCTTTATGGAGCCAGCCGCCGAAGGTGGGACAGATGATTGGGGTGAAGTCGTAACAAGGTAGCCGTATCGGAAGGTGCGGCTGGATCACCTCCTTTCTAAGGATATTTACGGAATATAAGACCTTGGGTCTTATAAACAGAACGTTCCCTGTCTTGTTTAGTTTTGAAGGAACTTTGTTCCTTGAATAAGTTAAGATGGGCCTGTAGCTCAGCTGGTTAGAGCGCACGCCTGATAAGCGTGAGGTCGGTGGTTCGAGTCCACTCAGGCCCACCATCTTATACAAATGGGGCCTTAGCTCAGCTGGGAGAGCGCCTGCTTTGCACGCAGGAGGTCAGCGGTTCGATCCCGCTAGGCTCCACCAACGTGTTCTTTGAAAACTAGATAACAGTAGACATCACATTCAATTAGTAACACAAGATATCACATAGTGATTCTTTTTAACGGTTAAGTTAGAAAGGGCGCACGGTGGATGCCTTGGCACTAGGAGCCGATGAAGGACGGGACGAACACCGATATGCTTCGGGGAGCTGTAAGCAAGCTTTGATCCGGAGATTTCCGAATGGGGAAACCCACCACTCGTAATGGAGTGGTATCCATATCTGAATTCATAGGATATGAGAAGGCAGACCCGGGGAACTGAAACATCTAAGTACCCGGAGGAAGAGAAAGCAAATGCGATTCCCTGAGTAGCGGCGAGCGAAACGGGATTAGCCCAAACCAAGAGGCTTGCCTCTTGGGGTTGTAGGACACTCTATACGGAGTTACAAAGGAACGAGGTAGATGAAGAGGTCTGGAAAGGCCCGCCATAGGAGGTAACAGCCCTGTAGTCAAAACTTCGTTCTCTCCAGAGTGGATCCTGAGTACGGCGGAACACGTGAAATTCCGTCGGAATCCGGGAGGACCATCTCCCAAGGCTAAATACTCCCTAGTGACCGATAGTGAACCAGTACCGTGAGGGAAAGGTGAAAAGCACCCCGGAAGGGGAGTGAAAGAGATCCTGAAACCGTGTGCCTACAAGTAGTCAGAGCCCGTTAACGGGTGATGGCGTGCCTTTTGTAGAATGAACCGGCGAGTTACGATCCCGTGCAAGGTTAAGCAGAAGATGCGGAGCCGCAGCGAAAGCGAGTCTGAATAGGGCGCATGAGTACGTGGTCGTAGACCCGAAACCAGGTGATCTACCCATGTCCAGGGTGAAGTTCAGGTAACACTGAATGGAGGCCCGAACCCACGCACGTTGAAAAGTGCGGGGATGAGGTGTGGGTAGGGGTGAAATGCCAATCGAACCTGGAGATAGCTGGTTCTCTCCGAAATAGCTTTAGGGCTAGCCTCAAGGTAAGAGTCTTGGAGGTAGAGCACTGATTGGACTAGGGGCCCCTACCGGGTTACCGAATTCAGTCAAACTCCGAATGCCAATGACTTATCCTTGGGAGTCAGACTGCGAGTGATAAGATCCGTAGTCGAAAGGGAAACAGCCCAGACCGCCAGCTAAGGTCCCAAAGTATACGTTAAGTGGAAAAGGATGTGGAGTTGCTTAGACAACCAGGATGTTGGCTTAGAAGCAGCCACCATTTAAAGAGTGCGTAATAGCTCACTGGTCGAGTGACTCTGCGCCGAAAATGTACCGGGGCTAAACGTATCACCGAAGCTGCGGACTGTTCTTCGAACAGTGGTAGGAGAGCGTTCTAAGGGCTGTGAAGCCAGACCGGAAGGACTGGTGGAGCGCTTAGAAGTGAGAATGCCGGTATGAGTAGCGAAAGAGGGGTGAGAATCCCCTCCACCGAATGCCTAAGGTTTCCTGAGGAAGGCTCGTCCGCTCAGGGTTAGTCGGGACCTAAGCCGAGGCCGAAAGGCGTAGGCGATGGACAACAGGTTGATATTCCTGTACCACCTCCTCACCATTTGAGCAATGGGGGGACGCAGGAGGATAGGGTAAGCGCGGTATTGGATATCCGCGTCCAAGCAGTTAGGCTGGGAAATAGGCAAATCCGTTTCCCATAAGGCTGAGCTGTGATGGCGAGCGAAATATAGTAGCGAAGTTCCTGATTCCACACTGCCAAGAAAAGCCTCTAGCGAGGTGAGAGGTGCCCGTACCGCAAACCGACACAGGTAGGCGAGGAGAGAATCCTAAGGTGATCGAGAGAACTCTCGTTAAGGAACTCGGCAAAATGACCCCGTAACTTCGGGAGAAGGGGTGCTCTGTTAGGGTGCAAGCCCGAGAGAGCCGCAGTGAATAGGCCCAGGCGACTGTTTAGCAAAAACACAGGTCTCTGCGAAGCCGTAAGGCGAAGTATAGGGGCTGACGCCTGCCCGGTGCTGGAAGGTTAAGAGGAGCGCTTAGCGTAAGCGAAGGTGCGAATTGAAGCCCCAGTAAACGGCGGCCGTAACTATAACGGTCCTAAGGTAGCGAAATTCCTTGTCGGGTAAGTTCCGACCCGCACGAAAGGCGCAACGATCTGGGCACTGTCTCAACGAGAGACTCGGTGAAATTATAGTACCTGTGAAGATGCAGGTTACCCGCGACAGGACGGAAAGACCCCGTGGAGCTTTACTGCAGCCTGATATTGAATGTTGGTACAGCTTGTACAGGATAGGTAGGAGCCTTGGAAACCGGAGCGCTAGCTTCGGTGGAGGCATCGGTGGGATACTACCCTGGCTGTATTGACCTTCTAACCCGCCGCCCTTATCGGGCGGGGAGACAGTGTCAGGTGGGCAGTTTGACTGGGGCGGTCGCCTCCTAAAAGGTAACGGAGGCGCCCAAAGGTTCCCTCAGAATGGTTGGAAATCATTCGCAGAGTGTAAAGGCACAAGGGAGCTTGACTGCGAGACCTACAAGTCGAGCAGGGACGAAAGTCGGGCTTAGTGATCCGGTGGTTCCGCATGGAAGGGCCATCGCTCAACGGATAAAAGCTACCCCGGGGATAACAGGCTTATCTCCCCCAAGAGTCCACATCGACGGGGAGGTTTGGCACCTCGATGTCGGCTCATCGCATCCTGGGGCTGTAGTCGGTCCCAAGGGTTGGGCTGTTCGCCCATTAAAGCGGTACGCGAGCTGGGTTCAGAACGTCGTGAGACAGTTCGGTCCCTATCCGTCGCGGGCGCAGGAAATTTGAGAGGAGCTGTCCTTAGTACGAGAGGACCGGGATGGACGCACCGCTGGTGTACCAGTTGTTCTGCCAAGGGCATCGCTGGGTAGCTATGTGCGGACGGGATAAGTGCTGAAAGCATCTAAGCATGAAGCCCCCCTCAAGATGAGATTTCCCATTCCGCAAGGAAGTAAGATCCCTGAAAGATGATCAGGTTGATAGGTCTGAGGTGGAAGTGTGGCGACACATGGAGCTGACAGATACTAATCGATCGAGGACTTAACCTAATTTCTAATGATGTCACACCTGTTATCTAGTTTTGAGAGAACACTCTCAATTGTTTGGTGGCGATAGCGAAGAGGTCACACCCGTTCCCATGCCGAACACGGAAGTTAAGCTCTTCAGCGCCGATGGTAGTCGGGGGTTTCCCCCTGTGAGAGTAGGACGCCGCCAAGCAAGGGTAAAACCCAGCTCATTGAGCTGGGTTTTTTGTTTATATATATTGTTGCAGGAATTTCAAAACGTATTTGGGAAATTTGTTTTCCGTTACCATTAAAAACTGCTGAATTAACACGTAATCATCACTGACATGCTGCGTTAACAGCTCATACCACCATTCTGTCTCATACCTCGCAATCATTCCTATGTTGTACAAAATTAAATAATGGATTGTTATTTCCGGAAGTTTAAGAAACTGATCTCGTTTAGAAGGAATATAATATTGTCTTTTGTCCAAATCAAATAATAGGCTGATTGACGTCCATGGATTTATGTCTTGCCGCGAAAGGTGGAACAGCAGGTTATCTTTATCTTTTTTCAAAAAGGTCCATTTAAAATGGTGAGACATATATTCAATAAATCGTGAATCAGACATCTTATAATGAATCACGATATCCTCTGGTATAGAAACCATGTCCTTTTCCTTCTCAACCTTTATAATAAAACGTTCCTTTTTCTGAAATTGAAAAATATCACTTAATTCTGGTATAGCGGCTAATAACTTTTTCATAGTATACCGTTCATCTTCTATACCTGATTGACCAAATAAGTGTTTCATGAAGTGCATACATAAACCGTTGCGTTGTATTTTCACTTCATCATCGCTAAAACAATAATTTTGCTTCTTTCTTTTACGCGCTGTGACGCCATGTGCGAGAACTGATGTATGGCTTGGGTAGTGAGGATCCTGTGTGATGAGACATGCTTTGATCAGCTGTGACATCCCGTAGAATAAAAGAATCGGTTTGATTTCTAAAGGCGAGCAAGAGGCTTGCTTATAAAATGATTCAGCATGCTTCAAGAAGAAAATAAATCGCTCGCTGTTTTTAAAAGAGTTCTGTTTCGCCTCATCTGCACCATTTAAGACATAGACTTTTTCTAGAAATTTCTGGGTTGATTCTACGGAGTAAAATAGCGCTAAGTCTTTCCAATCATGATATGTCATATGTATTTCTAATTCCTTTCCGTTATCTAAATATTTCAACTCTTTTTCGGTTCCTTGACATGCTCTTGGCTTGTTGATAATCTACATATAATATTTTGCCGAAAAGAGGGGGATTTACTAATGTGGGAAAGTAAATTTTCAAAAGAAGGCTTAACGTTCGATGATGTGCTGCTTGTACCAGCTAAGTCAGAGGTACTTCCGCGTGATGTGGATTTATCTGTTGAACTTACAAAGACGTTAAAGCTGAATATTCCTGTCATCAGCGCAGGTATGGACACTGTAACAGAATCAGCAATGGCGATTGCAATGGCTAGACAGGGCGGCTTGGGCATCATTCATAAAAATATGTCGATCGAGCAGCAGGCTGAACAAGTTGATAAAGTAAAACGCTCTGAACGAGGCGTTATTACAAATCCCTTCTTTTTAACTCCTGATCACCAAGTTTTTGATGCGGAGCATTTGATGGGGAAATACAGAATTTCCGGTGTTCCGATTGTAGATAACAAAGAAGACCAAAAGCTTGTCGGTATTATCACTAACCGCGACCTTCGTTTTATTTCTGATTACTCAATGAAAATCAGCGATGTTATGACAAAAGAAGAACTTGTCACTGCACCGGTTGGAACGACTTTAGACGAAGCTGAAAAGATTTTGCAGAAACATAAAATTGAAAAGCTTCCACTCGTTGATGATCAAAATAAATTAAAAGGTCTTATCACGATTAAAGACATTGAAAAAGTTATCGAGTTCCCTAACTCATCTAAAGACATTCACGGCCGTTTGATCGTTGGCGCGGCAGTTGGTGTAACTGGCGACACGATGACACGCGTGAAAAAGCTTGTAGAAGCCAATGTGGATGTCATTGTTATCGATACAGCACACGGGCATTCTCAAGGCGTGTTAAACACAGTGACAAAGATCCGTGAAACGTATCCTGAATTAAATATTATCGCTGGAAACGTAGCAACAGCTGAAGCGACAAAAGCACTCTTCGAAGCTGGTGCTGATGTTGTCAAAGTAGGAATCGGACCTGGTTCAATTTGTACTACTCGTGTGGTAGCAGGTGTTGGTGTACCTCAAATCACAGCGATTTATGACTGTGCGACTGAAGCAAGAAAACATGGCAAAACAATTATCGCAGACGGCGGAATTAAATTCTCTGGCGATATTGCAAAAGCATTGGCAGCCGGCGGACATGCTGTTATGCTTGGAAGCTTACTGGCAGGTACGTCAGAAAGCCCTGGTGAAACTGAAATCTACCAAGGCAGAAGATTCAAAGTATACCGCGGTATGGGATCTGTGGCTGCAATGGAAAAAGGAAGTAAAGACCGTTACTTCCAAGAAGAAAATAAAAAATTCGTTCCAGAAGGCATTGAAGGACGCACACCTTACAAGGGGCCAGTTGAAGAAACAGTTTATCAGCTAGTCGGCGGTCTTCGTTCTGGTATGGGATATTGCGGATCTAAAGATCTTCGCGCTTTAAGAGAAGAAGCTCAGTTCATTCGTATGACTGGTGCAGGCCTTCGTGAAAGTCATCCGCATGATGTACAGATTACAAAAGAATCACCGAACTATACAATTTCATAAATAAATTGTTACAAATTAAAAACATTTGACAGGGTCTCTGACTCTGTCTATTTTTTTTATACCGATTATGATAAAATTTATACTGTTGTGCATTGAAAATGTCCTTAACGGCTTAATTATAGATGAAGAAAAATGAAATACGGAGGTCGTACGATTGAACATCAAGAAATGTAAACAGCTATTGATGTCATTGGTTGTTTTAACACTGGCCGTAACTTGCCTGACTCCAATGTCAAAAGCAAAGGCTGCCAGCGATCCAATTGATATCAACGCATCAGCTGCTATTATGATCGAAGCTTCTTCAGGTAAAATTCTTTACAGCAAAAACGCAGAGAAAAGACTGCCAATTGCAAGTATGACAAAGATGATGACAGAGTATCTGTTATTAGAAGCAATTGATGAAGGCAAAGTAAAATGGGATCAAACCTATACGCCTGATGACTATGTGTATGAGATTTCCCAAGATAACAGTTTATCAAACGTTCCTCTTCGAAAAGACGGAAAATACACAGTAAAAGAACTTTATCAAGCGACAGCAATCTATTCTGCAAATGCGGCTGCGATTGCCATTGCAGAAGTTATTGCAGGCTCTGAAACAAAGTTCGTTGAAAAAATGAATGCAAAAGCAAAAGAACTGGGATTAACAAATTACAAATTTGTTAATGCAACAGGTCTTGAAAACAAAGATCTTCACGGCAAGCAGCCTGAAGGGACAAGCGTAGATGAAGAAAGTGAAGTTTCTGCTAAGGATATGGCTATTCTTGCAGATCACCTGATTACTGACTACCCTGAGATTTTAGAAACTTCCAGCATCTCAAAAATGAAGTTCAGAAAAGGCACAGATGATGAAATGGACATGCCGAACTGGAACTTTATGCTGAAGGGTCTAGTCAGCGAGTACAAAGGTGCAACTGTAGATGGACTGAAAACAGGTTCTACTGACTCTGCGGGTTCATGTTTCACAGGAACTGCTGAAAGAAACGGAATGCGTGTCATCACTGTGGTGTTAAACGCAAAAGGCAACATTCACACTGGCCGTTTCGATGAAACGAAAAAAATGTTTGATTATGCTTTCAACAATTTCTCAATGAAAGAAATTTATGCTGAAGGCGATCAGGTAAAAGGCCATAAAACCATTTCTGTAGATAAAGGTAAAGAGAAAGAAGTAGGCATTGTCACAAGCAAGGCATTTTCTCTTCCTGTCAAAAATGGTGAAGAAAAGAATTACAAAGCAAAAGTCACTTTAAACAAAGACACTTTGACTGCCCCTGTGAAAAAAGGGACGAAGGTTGGGAAACTGACTGCGGAATATACAGGTGATGAAAAGGACTATGGATTCCTTAACAGCAGCCTGGCAGGTGTAGACCTTGTGACGAAAGAAAATGTAGATAAAGCAAACTGGTTTGTTTTAACAATGCGCAGCATCGGCGGATTTTTCGCTGGTATCTGGGGAAGCATTGTTGATACAGTAACTGGCTGGTTTTAATGAATGGAAAGAGCTCTGATTGATGTTAGGGCTCTTTCGCTTAATATACTGAAAAAACCCAATTTTTAATAAAAAATGATTTTCAAAGCCCTAAAAACCGAATAAAATAAGTTATATCCATATGAATTATTGGATTTCTAGGATACAATAAGAAATAGAAATCATATAACTATACCTTGATTAGGGGGACCAAGAAATGGCTCAAACAGGTACTGAACGTGTAAAACGCGGAATGGCAGAAATGCAAAAAGGCGGCGTCATCATGGACGTCATCAATGCGGAACAAGCAAAAATTGCTGAAGAGGCTGGAGCTGTCGCTGTAATGGCGCTAGAACGTGTACCAGCTGATATTCGTGCGGCTGGAGGAGTTGCCCGTATGGCAGACCCTACAATCGTGGAAGAAGTAATGAATGCTGTATCCATCCCTGTAATGGCAAAAGCGCGTATCGGACATATTGTTGAAGCGCGTGTGCTTGAGGCTATGGGTGTTGACTATATTGATGAAAGTGAAGTTCTGACTCCGGCTGACGAAGAATTTCATTTGAATAAAAATGAATATACAGTTCCTTTCGTGTGCGGCTGCCGTGACCTCGGCGAAGCAACACGCCGTATTGCTGAAGGCGCTTCTATGCTTCGTACAAAAGGTGAGCCTGGAACTGGTAATATCGTTGAAGCTGTTCGCCATATGCGCAAGGTAAACGCTCAAGTACGCAAAGTAGTTGCAATGAGCGATGATGAGCTGATGACTGAAGCGAAAAATTTGGGAGCGCCTTATGAGCTGCTTCAACAAATTAAAAGAGACGGTAAACTTCCTGTCGTTAACTTTGCGGCTGGCGGCGTAGCGACTCCTGCTGATGCGGCACTTATGATGCAGCTTGGCGCTGACGGTGTATTTGTTGGTTCTGGTATCTTCAAATCAGACAATCCTGCAAAATTTGCAAAAGCAATTGTGGAAGCAACAACTCACTTCACTGATTATAAATTGATTGCAGAGCTTTCAAAAGAGCTTGGAACTGCAATGAAAGGGATCGAAATCTCAAATTTACTTCCAGAACAGCGTATGCAAGAACGCGGCTGGTAAGAATATAGGAGAGCTGCGACATGTTAACAATAGGTGTACTAGGACTTCAAGGAGCAGTAAGAGAGCATATCCATGCAATTGAAGCATGCGGTGCAGCTGGACTTGTTATTAAACGCCCAGAGCAGCTAAACGAAATTGATGGTTTAATTTTGCCGGGCGGAGAAAGCACGACAATGCGCCGTTTAATTGATACGTATCAATTCATGGAGCCATTGCGTGAGTTTGCTGCTCAGGGAAAACCGATGTTTGGGACATGTGCCGGTTTAATTATTTTAGCAAAGGAAATTGCCGGTTCAGATAACGCTCATTTAGGTTTGCTGAATGTAGTTGTTGAACGGAATTCGTTTGGCCGGCAGGTTGACAGCTTTGAAGCTGATTTAACAATTAAAGGGCTGGACGAACCTTTCACTGGTGTATTCATCCGTGCGCCGCATATCTTGGAAGCCGGTGAAAATGTTGAAGTGCTTTCTGAGCATAACGGACGCATTGTTGCGGCTAAACAGGGTAATTTCTTGGGCTGTTCGTTCCATCCGGAGCTGACAGAGGATCATCGAGTGACAAAGCTGTTCGTTCAAATGGTCGAGGAATACAAGCAGAAAGCCCTTGTATAAAACAGTTGAAAGCTGTGGAAACTTATAGTACATTATAAACACAAATAAAGATCGAAAAGCGTTGATAGGAACTAGTAGGAAGCCTCTCTTTCTAAGAGAGCCGATGGTTGGTGCGAATCGGTGAAAGATGCTGTCTGAATCCATCCTTGAGCGAAATGCTGAATGAAGTAGGCATTTACGGGATAACCGTTATGTGTGAAAGCGGAAAACAAGTCTATGGCTTGTTTTCAATCAGGGTGGCAACGCGAGAGCTCTCGTCCCTTTCAGGGGGATGAGGGCTCTTTTTATTTTCGATAATTCAATGAATTTAATGAAAAAAGGAGAGTTTCGCATGCTTGATACGAAAATGCTGAGAGCAAATTTTCAAGAAATTAAAGCAAAGCTTGTACACAAAGGCGAAGACTTAACAGATTTTGATAAGTTCGAGGAGCTTGATGATAAAAGAAGAGAGCTTATCGGAAAAGTAGAAGAACTAAAAGGAAAACGGAATGAAGTATCCCAGCAGGTAGCTGCTTTGAAACGCGAGAAAAAAGACGCGGATCACATCATTAAAGAAATGCGTGAAGTCGGCGAGGAAATTAAAAAACTTGATGAAGAATTAAGAACAGTAGAATCTGCGCTTGAGACCATTCTTCTTTCAATCCCGAATATTCCGCATGAATCAGTGCCAGTCGGTGAAACGGAAGATGATAACGTAGAAATCCGGAAATGGGGCGAAACACCTTCATTTGCATACGAGCCAAAACCGCATTGGGATATTGCTGATGAGCTCGGCATTCTTGATTTTGAACGTGCTGCGAAGGTAACAGGAAGCCGCTTCGTGTTTTATAAAGGCTTAGGTGCTCGTTTGGAGCGTGCGCTTTATAACTTTATGCTTGACCTTCATGTGGATGAGTATAACTATACTGAGGTTATCCCGCCTTATATGGTAAACCGTGCAAGCATGACGGGAACAGGACAGCTTCCAAAGTTCGAAGAGGATGCGTTTAAGATCAGGGAAGAGGATTACTTCTTGATTCCGACTGCTGAAGTGCCGATCACAAATATGCATCGGGATGAAATTCTGTCAGGTGACAGCCTGCCGATTAATTATGCGGCATTCAGTGCCTGTTTCCGTTCAGAAGCTGGTTCAGCAGGGCGCGATACACGCGGATTAATCCGTCAGCACCAGTTTAATAAAGTGGAGCTTGTGAAGTTTGTAAAGCCGGAAGATTCTTATGATGAGTTAGAAAAACTAACAAACCAGGCTGAGCGTGTGCTCCAGCTGTTGGAACTTCCATACCGTGTAATGAGTATGTGTACGGGAGATTTAGGATTTACGGCTGCGAAAAAATACGATATAGAAGTTTGGATTCCGAGCCAAGACACATATCGTGAAATTTCTTCTTGCAGCAACTTCGAAGCGTTCCAAGCCAGACGCGCGAACATTCGTTTCAGACGTGAAGCGAAAGGCAAACCAGAGCATGTACACACATTGAACGGCTCAGGTCTGGCAGTCGGAAGAACAGTTGCCGCTATTTTAGAAAATTATCAGCAGGAAGACGGAAGCGTCATTATACCAAAAGTGCTTCGTCCTTATATGGGAAATAGAGAAGTCATCAAAGCGTAATGCGGAAAAGGTGTGCCTGATAAGGCACGCCTTTTCGCTATTTGAATTAAACATTTTCATAAAAACAAAAAAAGTTTTCAAAAATGCTTGACCATCATAAAACATTCATGATATAGTAAGTCTTGTCGATACGGAGGAATACCCAAGTCCGGCTGAAGGGATCGGTCTTGAAAACCGACAGGGGTGTCAAAGCCCGCGGGGGTTCGAATCCCTCTTCCTCCGCCATATTGATTTTAATTCTAATGAAACTCAAGCATATATTGGAGATTGTTTTGTCCGTTGCATCGTTCGCAACGGATTTTTTAATATCATAAAAAAGTGAATCTCAGGTCATGAGATTCACTTTTTTTTCGTTTCATGAATGACAGTTGCGATTTGATCAACAATGTTCTCGATAGAACTTTCATCATTCTTCAAGTCATAATCCTCAATACGGATTTTCAGGACAGGGCAAGCGTTAAAACCGCTGATCCAGTTTTCGTAACGCGTGTGCATTTCTTCCCAATAAGACCGATCTGTTTGAAGCTCCATTTCACGTCCGCGTTCTTCAATCCGGGCTAATATGTTTTCCAGATCGCCTTCTAAATAGATCAAGACATCAGGATGCGGGAAATATGGTGTCATGACCATTGCTTCAAACAGGCTTGTATAGGTTTTATAATCAATCTTTGACATCGTCCCTTTGTCAGCGTGCATTTTTGCAAAAATCCCAGTATCCTCATAAATGGAACGATCCTGTACAAACCCTCCGCCGGCTTCAAAAATATTTTTCTGTTCTTTGAATCGTTCAGCTAAGAAGTAAATTTGCAGATGGAAGCTCCAGCGTTCAAAATCATGATAGAATTTTTCTAAGTATGGGTTATGATCGACTTCCTCAAGAGAGGTTTTAAAGCCAAGCCGTTTAGCCAATGCTCTTGTTAAAGTAGATTTTCCGACACCTACTGTTCCTGCTACTGTAATGATTGAATTCTCAGGGATATGATGTTCCTTCATTTTATAAGCTCCTTTACATGGGCGGCAATACGTTCAAAATCGCTCTTATTCAAAACGAAATCCTCTGAATCGCCATCTATTGTTAACACCGTAAGATCTGGGTCTGCTTCCTGCAGCTGCTTGATGGCGATGTCATAATCTGCGATCAGCTGTTCCAAATAGCTTGTTTCAATTTTTTTCTCAAAGGGACGCCCGCGCTTTTCAATGCGGTGTAACAATGTGGGCAGACTTGCCTTTATGTAAATGATGAAATTTGGCTTTGGAAGATCATCGGTAAGAAGATGAAAAATCTTTCTGTATTTGTTGAGCTGCTGTTCAGACAGCGTTCGTTCCGCAAAGATCACATTTTTATAAATATGATAATCAGCTATCACAGGCTGTCCTTCTTTTAAAAAGTGATGGCTGGTATCCTCAAGCTGTTTGTACCTGTGACAAAGAAAAAACATCTCAAGCTGGAAGCTCCATTCCTCTATGTTGTCATAAAACTTATCAAGGTATGGGTTATCCTCAACAATCTCACTGATCATAGGGAATCCAAGCTCTTGTGAAAGCATCGTCGCGAGCGTTGTTTTTCCTGCCCCGATAGGACCTTCAACTGCGATAAAAGGGGCTGTATTCATTGGAATCCTCCTTATTTCTAAAAAACGTCCGTCAATTGCTGACCTTCATATTGTATCACAACCCTTGGATTCCCCTATGAAAAAAAGACGTTTCCAAATTAACGGAACGTCTTTTTGACAACTTGAAATTGATCAGAAAGCAGCAGCCAGTTTTGAGGAAAGGAAAGCCCCAGCTTCCAGTAGCTGATCCCTCTTAAATTAAGCTCTTTAATCAGATTGAATTTGGCCTGAATCGAACGGGCGTCTTCAAACCACACCTCGTGCCTTTTGTTTTCTGCATCAGTATAGCGGAAGAAAGGGGCTTGGGCGGTTTGGTCATACTGGATGTCGGCATTGTTTTGTTCGGCTATGACAATGGCTTGCTGAGGGCTTATTGCTCTTGCCGGAGTTCCTCCTGCTGTGTATGGCAGTGTCCAGTCATATCCATATAAATTCTGCCCCATGACAATTTTATTGGCGGGCATTTCGGTTAAAGCATATTCAATGACGTTCCGAACAGGTCCTATTGGAGAAACGGCTTGAGCGGGTCCGCCGCTGTATCCCCATTCATATGTCATGAGGACAACAAAGTCTACAATTTGGCCATGTGCTCTGTAATCATGGGCTTCGTACCATCTGCCCTGCTGTGTTGCGCTTGTTTTAGGGGCAAGCGCCGTAGAAATTTCTAAGCCTTCTTGATGAAAAAGATCCCTTGCCTCGCGGAGAAATTGATTATATGCCTCTCTATCCTGGGGCCGTAAGTATTCAAAGTCAAAATGAATAGCACGGAAGCCATATCTTCTGGCATTCTCGACTATTTCATTCAAAAGTCTTCTTTTCACAGTATCGTCGTTCAAAAGGATCCGGCCGAGCTCATCGCTGAATGCCTGGTTTTCTAGGTTCGTTATAATCATCATCAATGTCGTGCCTTGATTCTCTGCAATGCTTCTTAAATTCGTTAAAGGCGGTGCGACTAAGGTTCCATCACGCTGTGCCTGGAAACTGAATGCGCCAAGGTACGTTAAGTAGGGCGATGCTTCTCTGGCCGCCTGCTGGAGATTTTCGCTGACTTGATTTCCGCGTGGCTCCAAATAAGCGCTTGATTCAATGTCTCTTTTTGGAACTGGAGGAATGTATAAACGGAAACCAATCTGCAGTACGGTATTTAACTGGATGCGGTTCACCCTGGCAAGCTCAGCTGCTGTTGTATTAAATTGCTGTGCGATGGATGTCAGGGTATCACCTTGTTGAACATCATAAAACTGGCCAGCTATTGGAATAACAATGGTTTGTCCGACAACAAGGCTGTCGGGATTCGGTATTTCATTCGTTTCTGTGATTTCGTTGGCAGTTGTTCTGTATTGTGAAGCGATAGCAGAAAGAGTGTCGCCTTGTTTCACCACATAAATTTGAATGAAAAACGCCTCCTTTCATATCGCTACAATGTATGAAAGGAAAGCGCTAATCATGTTTGTTTTTCTGTAATTTGTTCTTCAGTTGTAATTTCTGCGAAAAGAACATTTTCCATCATGGTTAGAGCGAATTCATTGTCCTTATCGCTGTTAGAAGCAATGCAGTCCTTAGGTATTGTAATGCTGTATTCTCTCATGTAAGCATCATTAGCAGTAAACAGCACGCATATATTTCCGGCTATCCCTGTTAAGACAATGCGTTTCACCTGTAATTCAGTCAGGAGGGTATGGAGGGCTGTTTCATAAAAAGCGGAGTGTTTCGGCTTGATTAAAAAATAGTCGGTATCCTCGGGCGATATCTTTTCAATAATGGCCTTGCTTTTCTCGTTTTCACATTCTTGCTGGATATTTTGGATATCCGCTTGCCAAAGCCCGTAATGATCATTAATGTATATAATCGGCCAGTCATTTTGTCTCGCGTGCTTTTTTAATGATAAAATGTGAGGAACGATTTTTTCTGTTTTGTTGGCGAGACTTTCTCCCATATCAAATTCAAAATTATTGATCATGTCTACAATGAGAAGAGCTGTGTCTGCTTTAGACATCGACAGTCTCCTTTCTGTTTAAGTTATAGTTAATATGTAGCCTTTTTAGGTAAGGAAAAAACTTTGAAAAGAGAGCTAATCTGATGAATCAAGATGAACTTTATATGAAAGAAGCAATAAAAGAAGCGAAAAAAGCTGAAGCGAAAGGCGAGGTGCCGATCGGGGCCGTGCTTGTTGTGAATGATAAAATCGTGGCACGCGCGCACAATTTAAGAGAAACAGAGCAGCGGTCTATCGCTCATGCGGAAATGCTTGTGATTGATGAAGCGTGCAAGTCACTTGGAACATGGAGACTGGAAGGCGCAACACTTTACGTTACCCTTGAGCCTTGTCCGATGTGTGCCGGAGCCGTCGTGCTTTCACGCGTGGAGAAAGTAGTATTTGGCGCATTTGATCCAAAAGGAGGCTGTTCAGGCACGTTAATGAACCTTCTTCAGGAAGAACGCTTTAATCATCAGGCTGAAGTGGTGAGCGGTGTGCTGGAGGAAGAATGCGGAGGAATGCTCAGTGCGTTTTTCAGAGATCTGAGAAAAAAGAAGAAAGCTTCTAGGAAAAACTTGTCTGAGTAGTAAGGTTGCAATTTTTAGGGGAAAAGGATATACTTATGTGTGCATCGTCATAGATGCGACATAAAATTTGATATTTATTTTGCCGTGCTAAGCGGGGAGGTAGCGGTGCCCTGTACCCGCAATCCGCTCTAGCGGGGCCGAATCCCTTCTCGAGGTTCGTTTACTTTAAGGTCTGCCTTAAGTAAGTGGTGTTGACGTTTGGGTCCTGCGCAATGGGAATTCATGAACCATGTCAGGTCCGGAAGGAAGCAGCATTAAGTGAAACCTCTCATGTGCCGCAGGGTTGCCTGGGCCGAGCTAACTGCTTAAGTAACGCTTAGGGTAGCGAATCGACAGAAGGTGCACGGTAAATCAATCATCAAATTTTCAAACTCACCTAATATTAGGTGAGTTTTTTGTTATGTAAAAGAGCTTTTGGAATCGATACACGGTTCATGTATAATGGGAATGATGAATAACGGAGGAGGGCGCACCCGTGAGTTACCAAGCTTTATATCGAGTATTCAGGCCTCAGCGCTTTGAAGATGTGGTCGGACAAGAGCACATTACAAAAACGCTTCAAAATGCCCTTTTGCAAAAGAAATTTTCTCATGCTTATCTGTTTTCCGGGCCAAGGGGTACGGGAAAAACCAGTGCGGCCAAAATATTTGCCAAAGCTGTCAACTGTGAACACGCTCCTGTTGATGAGCCATGTAACGAATGTGCAGCCTGTAAAGGGATAACAAACGGGTCCATATCCGATGTCATAGAAATTGACGCTGCTTCTAACAATGGTGTTGATGAAATTCGTGACATCCGCGACAAAGTGAAGTTTGCCCCATCGGCCGTCACATATAAGGTATATATCATAGATGAGGTGCATATGCTTTCTATCGGCGCCTTTAATGCGTTATTAAAAACATTAGAAGAGCCGCCTGAGCATTGTATTTTCATTTTAGCAACAACAGAACCGCACAAAATTCCTTTAACCATTATCTCCAGATGTCAGCGTTTTGACTTCAAGCGAATTACATCCCAAGCGATTGTCGGACGTATGAACAAAATAGTTGATGCTGAAGAGCTGCAGGTTGAAGAAGGGGCGCTCGACATTATTGCGAGTGCTGCAGATGGCGGTATGAGGGATGCTTTGAGCCTTCTTGATCAGGCAGTCTCATTCAGCGGCGACGAGCTAAAAGTTGATGATGCGCTTCTGATTACCGGAGCAGTTTCTCAATTATATATAGGAAAGCTCGCGCAATCTCTGCATGAAAAACATGTTTCTGAAGCTTTGGAAACATTGAATGAGCTGCTTCAGCAAGGGAAAGACCCGGCGAAGCTGATAGAGGATATGATTTTCTATTTCAGGGACATGCTGCTGTTCAAAACAGCTCCTGGCTTAGAGGGTGTACTGGAAAAAGTAAAAGTCGATGAAACGTTCCGTGAATTGAGTGAACAAATTCCGACCCAGGCGATATATGAAATGATTGATATCCTGAACAAGAGTCATCAGGAAATGAAATGGACGAACCATCCCCGCATCTTCTTTGAAGTGGCTGTGGTGAAGATTTGCCAAACGTCTCATCAACCAGCTGCTGCAGACCTGCCTGAAGTTGATATGCTGATGAAAAAAATCCAGCAGCTTGAGCAAGAAGTAGAACGGCTCAAAACAACCGGCGTAAAAGCAGCGGCGGAAAGTCCGAAAAAAGAAGCGCCGCGTGCGCCAAAAGGCGGGAAATCCAATTACAAAGCGCCGGTAGGTAGAATTCATGAAATTTTGAAGGAAGCAACGAGGACGGACCTTGATCAGCTCAGAAGCAGCTGGGGCAAGCTTCTGGCTCACCTGAAACAGCAAAACAAAGTATCACATGCTGCGCTGCTGAATGACAGTGAACCTGTGGCTGCAGCTTCTTCGGCATTTGTACTGAAATTCAAATATGAAATACATTGTAAAATGGTCGCCGAGGATAACAACGGTGTCCGGACTAATCTTGAACAGATTTTAGAATCTATGCTCGGAAAAAGAATGGATTTGATTGGCGTTCCAGAAGCACAATGGGGTAAAATAAGAGAAGAATTTTTAGTAGATCATCAGCAGGAAAATGAAGGATCAAATGAGCCGGCTGAAGAAGATCCGCTTATTGCAGAAGCAAAAAAGCTTGTCGGAGCGGATTTAATTGAAATAAAAGACTAACAAAATGAAAGAGAGTGGATAATATGCGTGGCGGAATGGGAAATATGCAAAAAATGATGAAACAAATGCAAAAAATGCAAAAGGATATGGCCAAGGCTCAAGAAGAGCTTGCAGAACAGGTAGTTGAAGGAACTGCAGGCGGCGGTATGGTAACAGTTAAAGCAAACGGCCAAAAAGAAATTCTGGATGTCATCATTAAAGAAGATGTAGTTGACCCGGAAGATATCGAAATGCTCCAGGACTTAGTGCTTGCTGCAACGAATGAAGCCTTGAAAAAAGTTGACGAGATCACAAACGAAACAATGGGTCAATTTACAAAAGGAATGAACATGCCAGGTTTGTTCTAGGGGGATAAAAGAAAATGCAATATCCTGAACCAATATCAAAGCTGATCGACAGCTTTATGAAATTGCCAGGGATCGGACCGAAAACAGCGGTCCGTCTGGCTTTTTTTGTTCTAGGTATGAAAGAAGATGTGGTATTAGATTTTGCGAAAGCATTGGTAAATGCGAAACGCAATCTGACATATTGCTCAGTTTGCGGGCATATTACAGACCAGGACCCTTGTTATATATGTGAAGATTCACGAAGGGATAAGTCCATTATCTGTGTTGTGCAAGACCCTAAGGATGTTATTGCTATGGAGAAAATGAAAGAATACAACGGCCAGTATCATGTTCTCCACGGCGCCATTTCTCCAATGGACGGCATCGGACCAGAGGATATAAAAATACCAGAATTGTTAAAACGATTACAGGATGATCAAGTGACAGAAGTGATTCTCGCAACAAACCCTAATATAGAAGGGGAAGCAACAGCGATGTATATATCAAGGCTCTTGAAGCCATCTGGTATTAAGCTCTCCCGTATTGCCCACGGACTGCCCGTCGGCGGTGACTTGGAATATGCTGATGAGGTCACTCTTTCTAAGGCACTTGAAGGAAGACGTGAATTGTAAGGGAGGAAAAAGCGATCCATGG
The DNA here is from genome assembly GCF_037964915.1 of Bacillus sp. FSL K6-1012. Taxonomy (NCBI): domain Bacteria; kingdom Bacillati; phylum Bacillota; class Bacilli; order Caryophanales; family Bacillaceae; genus Bacillus; species Bacillus sp. FSL K6-1012. The sequence goes on from NZ_CP150175.1 coordinate 29,034, forward strand.
GTTTTCTTCGCAAGAAAACATTGAGAAGAGAGTTTGATGAAAAACTAATCGAGCAGCTTTTTAAGCAAAAGGAAGAGTGGAACAGGCAAAAGAAGCTGGTTGAAAAAAGCCTTGAACCATCAGCTGAAGTTTTATGCGAGCTGAAGGTAGCTGAAGCGAAGTATTTTTTTTACTTGAGGGAAGCGAAACAGCGGAATTTGAAAATCAGCCGGTGGAAGTAAGTGGTCTAAACTCCTGGATCTTCTCATAAGCTTGTACTAGAACAAGTGAAGGGGATGAGAAGATTCATGGAGCCTATTTTTATTATAGGGATTATTTTAGGACTAGTTGTTCTTCTATTTTTATCAGGTTCGCCTGCAAAGCCTTTAAAGTGGATTGGTATAACTGCTGTTAAATGTGTAGCGGGTGCTTTGTTGCTGGTATGTGTGAACATGTTCGGAGGCAGCCTCGGCATCCATGTGCCGATTAATATTGTCACAACAGCCATAAGCGGAATCTTGGGCATACCGGGAATAGCAGCATTAGTAGTGATTAAGCATTTTATTATTTAATTCATATTATATGTTGACTTTAAGACGTAAGGGTGTTATTCTAATATACGTCGCTGATGACGGATAAGCTTTTTAAAGAAAATACAAAAAAGTTGTTGACGGAAACGGCGTAAAATGTTATGATTATAAAGTCGCTTAAAGAGCGATAGCGAAGTTCTTTGAAAACTAAACAAGACAAAACGTACCTGTTAATTCAAGTTTTATTATAAAATCGCACAGTAATGTGCGTAGTCAGTCAAACTACTTTATCGGAGAGTTTGATCCTGGCTCAGGACGAACGCTGGCGGCGTGCCTAATACATGCAAGTCGAGCGGACAGATGGGAGCTTGCTCCCTGATGTTAGCGGCGGACGGGTGAGTAACACGTGGGTAACCTGCCTGTAAGACTGGGATAACTCCGGGAAACCGGGGCTAATACCGGATGCTTGTTTGAACCGCATGGTTCAAACATAAAAGGTGGCTTCGGCTACCACTTACAGATGGACCCGCGGCGCATTAGCTAGTTGGTGAGGTAACGGCTCACCAAGGCAACGATGCGTAGCCGACCTGAGAGGGTGATCGGCCACACTGGGACTGAGACACGGCCCAGACTCCTACGGGAGGCAGCAGTAGGGAATCTTCCGCAATGGACGAAAGTCTGACGGAGCAACGCCGCGTGAGTGATGAAGGTTTTCGGATCGTAAAGCTCTGTTGTTAGGGAAGAACAAGTACCGTTCGAATAGGGCGGTACCTTGACGGTACCTAACCAGAAAGCCACGGCTAACTACGTGCCAGCAGCCGCGGTAATACGTAGGTGGCAAGCGTTGTCCGGAATTATTGGGCGTAAAGGGCTCGCAGGCGGTTCCTTAAGTCTGATGTGAAAGCCCCCGGCTCAACCGGGGAGGGTCATTGGAAACTGGGGAACTTGAGTGCAGAAGAGGAGAGTGGAATTCCACGTGTAGCGGTGAAATGCGTAGAGATGTGGAGGAACACCAGTGGCGAAGGCGACTCTCTGGTCTGTAACTGACGCTGAGGAGCGAAAGCGTGGGGAGCGAACAGGATTAGATACCCTGGTAGTCCACGCCGTAAACGATGAGTGCTAAGTGTTAGGGGGTTTCCGCCCCTTAGTGCTGCAGCTAACGCATTAAGCACTCCGCCTGGGGAGTACGGTCGCAAGACTGAAACTCAAAGGAATTGACGGGGGCCCGCACAAGCGGTGGAGCATGTGGTTTAATTCGAAGCAACGCGAAGAACCTTACCAGGTCTTGACATCCTCTGACAATCCTAGAGATAGGACGTCCCCTTCGGGGGCAGAGTGACAGGTGGTGCATGGTTGTCGTCAGCTCGTGTCGTGAGATGTTGGGTTAAGTCCCGCAACGAGCGCAACCCTTGATCTTAGTTGCCAGCATTCAGTTGGGCACTCTAAGGTGACTGCCGGTGACAAACCGGAGGAAGGTGGGGATGACGTCAAATCATCATGCCCCTTATGACCTGGGCTACACACGTGCTACAATGGACAGAACAAAGGGCAGCGAAACCGCGAGGTTAAGCCAATCCCACAAATCTGTTCTCAGTTCGGATCGCAGTCTGCAACTCGACTGCGTGAAGCTGGAATCGCTAGTAATCGCGGATCAGCATGCCGCGGTGAATACGTTCCCGGGCCTTGTACACACCGCCCGTCACACCACGAGAGTTTGTAACACCCGAAGTCGGTGAGGTAACCTTTATGGAGCCAGCCGCCGAAGGTGGGACAGATGATTGGGGTGAAGTCGTAACAAGGTAGCCGTATCGGAAGGTGCGGCTGGATCACCTCCTTTCTAAGGATATTTACGGAATATAAGACCTTGGGTCTTATAAACAGAACGTTCCCTGTCTTGTTTAGTTTTGAAGGAACTTTGTTCCTTGAATAAGTTAAGATGGGCCTGTAGCTCAGCTGGTTAGAGCGCACGCCTGATAAGCGTGAGGTCGGTGGTTCGAGTCCACTCAGGCCCACCATCTTATACAAATGGGGCCTTAGCTCAGCTGGGAGAGCGCCTGCTTTGCACGCAGGAGGTCAGCGGTTCGATCCCGCTAGGCTCCACCAACGTGTTCTTTGAAAACTAGATAACAGTAGACATCACATTCAATTAGTAACACAAGATATCACATAGTGATTCTTTTTAACGGTTAAGTTAGAAAGGGCGCACGGTGGATGCCTTGGCACTAGGAGCCGATGAAGGACGGGACGAACACCGATATGCTTCGGGGAGCTGTAAGCAAGCTTTGATCCGGAGATTTCCGAATGGGGAAACCCACCACTCGTAATGGAGTGGTATCCATATCTGAATTCATAGGATATGAGAAGGCAGACCCGGGGAACTGAAACATCTAAGTACCCGGAGGAAGAGAAAGCAAATGCGATTCCCTGAGTAGCGGCGAGCGAAACGGGATTAGCCCAAACCAAGAGGCTTGCCTCTTGGGGTTGTAGGACACTCTATACGGAGTTACAAAGGAACGAGGTAGATGAAGAGGTCTGGAAAGGCCCGCCATAGGAGGTAACAGCCCTGTAGTCAAAACTTCGTTCTCTCCAGAGTGGATCCTGAGTACGGCGGAACACGTGAAATTCCGTCGGAATCCGGGAGGACCATCTCCCAAGGCTAAATACTCCCTAGTGACCGATAGTGAACCAGTACCGTGAGGGAAAGGTGAAAAGCACCCCGGAAGGGGAGTGAAAGAGATCCTGAAACCGTGTGCCTACAAGTAGTCAGAGCCCGTTAACGGGTGATGGCGTGCCTTTTGTAGAATGAACCGGCGAGTTACGATCCCGTGCAAGGTTAAGCAGAAGATGCGGAGCCGCAGCGAAAGCGAGTCTGAATAGGGCGCATGAGTACGTGGTCGTAGACCCGAAACCAGGTGATCTACCCATGTCCAGGGTGAAGTTCAGGTAACACTGAATGGA
>NZ_CP150175.1:35000-220000 GCF_037964915.1 Bacillus sp. FSL K6-1012
ACGATGGACGAAACGGTTAAACACGATCAAAAATGTATTATTTGCGAACAAGAGAAAAGCAGAGGGATTCATCTTTATACAAAATTCATATGCTTAGATTGTGAGAGAAAAGTAATTTCTACAGCAACTTCCGATCCTGACTATGCCTTTTATGTCAAAAAATTAAAGAGCATTCATACACCGCCATTATATTCTTAGACCTGAGAAGGTCTTTTTTTGTACCATTTTTCACTTTATATAAAGCAATGGATACGATAAAAGAACATGAAACTTGTTTAGGGACTAAACGTAGTAGATAATAATGTTAAATATGAAATACTCACAGGAGTCGATGAAGTGATGCATAAATTTCTTCAATTTTTGATATGGAGTTTCACAAGCAGTGCGACTTTTGTTTTCATAGGATTATTGAGTTTTTTTGGTTTAAACCAATCACTTTTTTTATCTTTTGTATATGGCGCCTCATCAGCAGCTCTCGTATACACAGCGGGTTTATGGAATGCAAGACGGTTATTTCTTAAAAAACATGAACTGACGGGAAGAGAATATGCGTACATCAAGAAAAATCTTGAGGAAGCAAGGCAAAAAATAATCCGTCTTAGAAAAGCTTTATTTCAGGCGAAAAGTATCCAGATGTTTAAGCAAAATGCAGAGATGCTGAGACTTGTCAGAAGGATCTATATATTAACCAAAAAAGAGCCAAAACGGTTTTATCGGGCTGAGCGTTTCTTTTATCAGACTCTAGATTCTGTTGTGGAACTGACTGAGAAATATGCTTTTCTTTCTTCCCATCCGAAAAAAAACAAAGAGCTTTCGATGTCGTTGAGTGAAGTGCGTATCACACTTGCTGAATTGACGAAGCGTTTAGAAGAAGATTTAACTCAATTAATGGGCGACGAAATTGGTGAACTGCAATTTGAATTAGATGCAGCGAAGCATTCTTTGAAAAAATAACGGAAGGGGCAAGGACGGTGAATAAAGATCGAAGCGAACTTCAAATAGACGGATTGTTGGCAGACCCTTTTGGAGATATCGAAATACCAAAGGGGGAGGCTGTCGAATCAGGGAAGCAGCCAGTGCGGCTTGTCGATGTTCTGCCAGAAGAAAACAAAGAAAAAGCATACCAGCTGGCTGAACAGATTGATCATAACAATATGAACAGTATTGTCTTATATGGTTCACAAGCTCAGTCTAAGCTGCTGAATTTTTCTCATACGATGATTGATCATGTTCAAAAGAAGGACGTCGGGGAAATCGGTGAAATCCTTGGTGAGCTGATGAAAAAGCTGGAACAAGTAAATCCAGATGAACTGCAGTCTAAGAAAAAAGGTTTCTTGGCACGCATGTTTGGGAAAGTGTCTCATTCTCTTCAGGAGGTACTGTCAAAGTATCAAAAGACCAGTGTGCAGATAGACAGAATCAGTTTAAAACTTGAGCATTCAAAAAATGCATTACTCAGTGATAATAAGCTGTTAGAGCAGTTATATGATAAAAACAAAGAATATTTTTCTGCACTGAATGTTTATATTGCTGCTGGTGAATTAAAGCTGGATGAATTAAGAACGAAAACAATTCCTGAACTGAAACGACAGGCCGAGTCAAATGAACATAATCAAATGGCCGTTCAAGAAGTAAACGATTTGATCCAATTTGCTGACCGACTGGATAAAAGAGTGCACGATTTGCTCTTGAGCAGGCAAATTACCATACAAAGCGCTCCGCAAATCAGGTTAATTCAAAATACGAATCAGGCATTAGCTGAAAAAATCCAGTCATCCATTGTAACCGCAATCCCGCTTTGGAAAAACCAAGTAGCGATTGCATTGACACTCTTACGGCAGCGAAACGCTGTGGATGCACAGCAAAAAGTATCCGATACAACAAATGACCTTTTGCTAAAAAACGCGGAGCTTTTAAAAACGAATACAATTGAAACAGTGAAAGCCAGCGAACGAGGGATTGTTGATATTGATACGTTAAAGAAGGTGCAGGAAAGCTTAATCAGTACGCTTGAAGAAACGCTGACGATTCAAGAAGAAGGGCGGCTCAAACGCCGACAGGCTGAAGAAGAGCTCATGATGATGGAAGGCGATTTGAAGCAAAAGCTGCTCGCGATAAAGGAAAGGTAGTTTACCAGTAAGTCTTAGCTTTAAGTTCTGTCATAGGAACGATATAATAAAGAGTAAGAATACACATTCAAGGGATTGTTTTAATGAACACACCTTTATATCATGCACTGATTCAACATGCGAGAAGGAATTCTCATTCATTTCACGTTCCGGGACATCACAATGGAGATGTCTTTTTTGATGAGGCTAAGACCATATACAACCCGCTTCTTACAATTGACCTGACTGAACTATCCGGGCTTGATGATTTGCATCATCCTTCAGGTGTGATTAAGGAAGCCCAAGATCTTGTCAGCCAATTGTATGGATCGGCAGAAAGTTTTTTTCTTGTGAACGGCACGACTGTCGGAAACTTAGCGATGATTTTATCAGTTTGTGATCCTGGAGATACGATCCTGATCCAAAGAAACTGCCATAAATCTGTCTTTCATGCTGTTGATTTGGCTGGAGCTGAGCCGGTTTATCTCGCACCTGACATTGATGAAATAATGCATGTGCCTACGCATGTTTCGCTTGATACGATAAAAGAAGCTCTAAAGGCATATCCAAATGCGAAGGGGTTGGTGCTGACCAATCCCACATACTATGGACATAGCGCAGATTTGACTGAAATCATTTCAGAGGCCCATCAATACGGGATTCCTGTGCTGGTGGATGAAGCGCATGGCGCGCACTTTGTTTTAGGGAAGCCTTTCCCGGCTTCAGCGTTGCAAATGGGAGCGGATATTGTTGTTCAGTCGGCGCACAAAACGCTGCCTGCCATGACGATGGGGTCTTATTTGCACCTCAATAGCAACAGGATTGAACGGAACCGGGTAGCGGATTACTTGAATCGTTTACAAAGCAGCAGCCCGTCTTATCCGATAATGGCTTCATTGGATCTTGCCCGCGCTTATCTGCAGCATATGATAGAGGAACAAAAGCTTTCTGACGTTCTGCAGCATATTCAATCGATTAAACAAACGTTTGATTCACTTGCATATGCTGAAGCGGTTGAACCGGCCAATCAACGGATTACAACGGATCCGCTGAAGCTCACCATTCGTTCCAAATGCGGCCATTCAGGTTTTACACTGCAAAAAATATTAGAGCGTGTCAACATATTCACAGAGCTTGCCGATGAAAATCAGGTGTTGCTTGTTCTTCCCTTGGGAGGAAAAAGAAGAATTACTGCTGAAACGATTAAGAAAATCGATCAAGAGATCGAAAAGACTCCATCGGACCAGATGAATGTTTCTGCAGAATGGGGAGCACAGCCTATTACTGTAATGCCTTATTCAAAAAAGGTTTTAAACACGTTACAGAAAGAATATGTGGGTTTTGATAAAGCGGCAGGCCGGCTGAATGCAGAGGATGTTATACCTTATCCGCCGGGAATTCCGATGATTATGGCAGGCGAAAGAATCACAAGGGAAAGCGTGCAAAAGCTCAGCCGCTTGATCAGCATGAAAACGCATGTTCAAGGGAATATGAAAATCAATGAGAAGCAATTACTTGTTTATATAGAAGAGGAGAGATCATGAGCGGTTTATTTATTACATTTGAAGGTCCTGAAGGCGCGGGAAAAACGACTGTATTGCAGGAAATAAAAAAGATACTGGCAGCAGAAGGCCTTCAGGTTACAGCAACACGGGAACCAGGCGGCATAGATATCGCAGAACAAATTCGAGAAGTTATTCTAAACGAAAACAACACGTTAATGGATCCGAAAACAGAAGCTCTCTTATATGCAGCTGCAAGACGTCAGCATTTAGTTGAAAAAGTAACACCTGCTTTAGAGCAGGGGCATATTGTACTTTGTGACAGATTCATAGACAGTTCACTCGCATACCAAGGATATGCAAGAGGCCTTGGGATTGATGAGGTTCTTTCGATTAACCAATTCGCCATTGGGGATATGATGCCTCATGTCACAATTTATTTTTCAATTGATCCGGAAGAGGGCCTGAAGCGTATTGATGCGAACGGCTCTCGGGAGAAAAACCGGCTCGATCTGGAAAAGTTGAGCTTCCATACAAAGGTTCAGGAAGGTTATCGGGAGCTGATGAAACGTTTTCCAGAAAGATTTCATTCAGTTGATGCAGCACAATCGAAAGACCTCGTTGTTCAGGACGTTCTAAAGGTTATCAAAGAAGCGTTGAAAAAAATTCAATTGTGACCTGTTTCTCATTAGTTGATATAATAATGTAAACGAGATCATTGTTGTTTCCAATCTAAAGGAGGCCTTTACAGATGAAATTAATAGTGGCAGTTGTACAAGATCAGGACAGCAACAGACTTTTGAAAACTTTAACAGATCACAACTTTAGAGTCACAAAGCTTGCGACGACGGGAGGATTTCTTAAATCAGGCAATACAACGTTTATGATTGGTGTCGAGGATATTCGGGTCGATAAAGCATTGAGCCTCATTAAAGAAAACGGACAGAAACGTGATCAGATGATTGCTCCTGTATCTCCAATGGGCGGAAATGCTGATTCATATGTCCCTTATCCAGTCGAAGTCGAAGTTGGCGGAGCGACAGTGTTTGTCCTTCCAGTCGATGAATTTCATCAATTTTAAGGATTTGAAACTGTGAAAATTAATAAAGATATACGCACATTTATAGATAATAAGCAGCTTCCTTCTATGAAAACAGCTGAGATTTCAGCATCTTTTAAAACATCAATGGAGAACCAAAGCAGCAAATTGAAGTTTGATCAGCTGACCAGGATGTTAACGGACATAGAAGCATTTGGGAAAAGACTGACGAAATCACGGAATTTTAAAGACTTGGCAAGATTTAAAGGGCTTGTGAAACGTTTTGTCAAAGAAGCTGTTGACAGCGGCCTTTCACATGAAACGTCGAAAAGCTTTGATCTTTACGGAAACAGCAGAACGCTGGGACTTGTGAAAGAAATAGACGAGAAATTGATAAAGCTTACTGAAGAGATGATGGATCAGGAAAAACCGGCAATTGATTTGCTGGAGCGTATTGGCGAAATAAAAGGTTTATTGATTAACCTTTACACATAGAGAGTGATACAATGGCAATATCCTGGAAGGAAATGACCGAGCTTCAGCCCAGAGTAATGAAGCTTTTATATAATAGTATTGAGAAGGACAGACTATCACACGCTTATTTATTTGAGGGCAAAAAAGGAACAGGCAAGCTGGAGGCCGCAATGCTTCTTGCGAAAAGCTTTTTTTGTCTGGAAGACGAAGCAGAGCCTTGTGAGAACTGCAGAAATTGTAAGCGGATTGAGTCGGGGAACCACCCTGATCTCCATCTGGTCCAGCCTGATGGGTTATCGATTAAAAAGGCGCAAATTCAAGCGCTGCAAGAAGAGTTTTCTAAAACAGGGCTTGAATCGCATAAAAAGCTGTACATCATATCCCATGCAGATCAAATGACGGCTAATGCGGCAAACAGCCTGCTGAAGTTTTTAGAGGAACCGAACAGAGACACAATGGCCATCCTTATCACTGAGCAGCCTCAAAGGTTATTGGATACCATCATTTCAAGATGCCAAACCCTTCCTTTTCAGCCTTTGCAGCCCAAAGCAATTGAAGACCGACTGATAGAACAGGATGTCTTGCCTCATATGGCGAGGCTCCTGGCGAACATGACCAACAATGTAGCAGAAGCAGTCGAATTAAGTCGAAATGATGAGTTTGCAGAGTCTAGAGCGAAAGTGATAAAATTGTATGAAGTCTTACACCAGCGGAAAGGACATGCCTTTTTCTTTATTCAAGATCAATGGATGCCCTTTTTCAAAGAAAAAACCCATCAAGAAATGGGTCTTGATATGCTCTTATTGATATATCGCGATGTGTTGTCCATCCAAATAGGAAATGAAGATAAATTGATTTATCAAGACTTATTCCAATCAATAAAACAGCATGCGCTACAATCAACACAGCAAAGCGTTACGAACCAGATACTTGCTGTTTTAGAAGCAAAGAAACGGCTTCATTCCAATGTGAATGTGCAGGGATTAATGGAGCACTTGGTGTTAATGTTGCAGGAGGGATAAGCTTGTACAATGTAATTGGCGTCCGCTTTAAAAAAGCGGGTAAAATATATTATTTCGATCCGAATGGATTTCATATAGAACAAGACAGCTGCGTAATTGTAGAAACTGTCAGAGGCGTTGAGTACGGCCAGGTTGTTGTCGCGAATAAACAGGTGGATGAGCATGATGTTGTGCTTCCGCTCCGTAAAGTGATACGCGTGGCTGACGAGCGCGATCTTCTTATTGTAGAAGAAAACAAACAAGAAGCTTTATCAGCATTTGAAATATGCCAAAAGAAAGTGATAGATCACGGCTTGGATATGAAGCTGGTCGATGTGGAGTTTACGTTCGACCGTAATAAAGTGATTTTTTACTTCACTGCTGACGGCCGAGTAGACTTCAGAGAACTTGTAAAGGATTTAGCCTCCATCTTTAAAACAAGGATTGAGCTTCGCCAGATTGGGGTGAGAGATGAGGCAAAAATGCTCGGAGGAATCGGCCCTTGCGGCAGAATGCTTTGCTGTTCAACATTCCTCGGAGATTTTGAACCTGTGTCCATTAAGATGGCGAAGGATCAGAACCTATCCTTAAATCCAACAAAGATTTCTGGTCTTTGCGGACGTCTGATGTGCTGTCTGAAATACGAAAACGATGAGTATGAGACTGCAAAGGAACAGCTTCCGGATATAGGGGAAATGATTACGACAGCAAACGGGCCTGCAAAAGTCGTCGGGCTGAATATTCTGGAACGGGTGCTTCAGGTGGAACTGATGAACCGTGAAAAAGTGATAGAATATACTTGGGAAGAGCTCTTGGAAGAGGGCGTCGTATCCGCACAAACCACAGATTAACGAGGTGTGGAACCTTGGATAAAAAAGAGTTATTTGATACCGTCATTAACTTAGAAGAACAAATCGGCTCGCTTTACCGGCAGCTGGGGGATTTAAAGCAGCATATCGGTGAGATGATTGAAGAAAATCATCATTTACAGCTTGAAAATAAGCATTTGCGTAAACGGCTGGACGATACGACGCAGCAGATTGAAAAGTTTAAAGCTGATAAAAAAGAATCAAAAACACAGAAAACAGAGCAAGCTGATATAGGGGAAGGATATGATAATCTGGCACGTCTGTATCAGGAAGGATTCCATATCTGTAACGTCCACTATGGAAGCGTCAGAAAAGAAGATTGTCTTTTCTGTCTGTCATTCTTAAATAAAAAATAAGGAAAAAGGCTTCCGCATCAGACGGAAGCCTTTTTCAAAGGTGCTGGAAAGGATAAGAAAATGGTTTCATTACATGACGATGAAAGATTAGATTATTTGCTGGCAGAGGATATGAAGATTATACAAAGTCCAACGGTGTTTGCTTTTTCATTGGACGCTGTGCTTCTCTCCAAATTTGCGTATGTTCCGATTCAAAAAGGGAAAATTGTTGATCTGTGCACTGGCAACGGTATTGTGCCGCTGCTGCTGAGTACAAGGTCAAAAGCCGACATTCTTGGAGTTGAAATTCAGGAAAGACTCCATGATATGGCTGTCCGCAGTGTGGCGTATAATGAGCTGCAGGATCAAATTCAAATCATACATGATGATCTGAAAAACATGCCTGAAAAGCTGGGGCATAATAGATATGATGTTGTTACCTGCAACCCGCCTTATTTTAAAACACCGAAACAGGCCGAACAAAATTTGAATGAACATCTCCGTATCGCACGACATGAAATTCACTGTACATTGGAGGATGTCATTTCAGTCAGCAGTAAATTGCTAAAGCAAGGAGGAAAGGCGGCGCTTGTTCACCGTCCGGGCCGGCTTCTCGAAATTTTTGAATTGATGAAGGCTTATCAAATTGAGCCGAAGCGTGTTCAGTTTGTCTATCCGAAACAAGGGAAAGAAGCCAATACCATTTTGGTTGAAGGCATAAAAGGCGGGCGGCCAGATTTGAAAATACTTCCTCCGCTGTTCGTGTATAACGAACAAAACGAATACACAAAAGAAATCAGGACCATTTTATATGGAGACAAATAACCATTTCTTTTATGTTGTACAGTGCAAAGACAACAGCTGGTATGCAGGGTATACCAACGATCTGCAGAAACGGCTGAAAACTCACAACGATGGAAAGGGCGCAAAGTATACAAAAGCGAGACGCCCGGTTGATTTAATTTTTGCTGAGGCATTTGCAACGAAGCGGGAAGCCATGCAGGCGGAATATTACTTTAAAAAACTGACCCGCAGAAAAAAAGAGCTTTATATAGAAGAAAAACGGAACAGCAAGGAGGCTGTATATGTTAAGGCGCCAGATGAGCTTTAATGGTAAGTCGGATATGGGGATTCTTTATTTGGTTCCGACACCTATCGGAAATTTAGAGGATATGACGTTTCGAGCGATCGAAACGCTGAAATCAGTGGATGCGATCGCTGCAGAGGATACGAGGCAAACAAAAAAGCTTTGCCATGTATATGAAATTGAAACACCGCTTGTCAGTTATCACGAACACAATAAAGAAAGCAGCGGCCACAAAATCATTGAATGGCTGAAGTCCGGGAAAAACATAGCGCTGGTCAGTGACGCCGGACTGCCGACAATTTCTGATCCTGGAGCGGAAATCGTCAAGGACTTTACGGAAATGGGCGGTTATGTTGTTCCTCTGCCGGGAGCCAATGCCGCATTAACAGCGCTGATCGCTTCAGGAATTGTACCGCAGCCTTTCTTTTTCTACGGATTTCTCAACAGGCAGAAAAAAGAAAAGAAGAAAGAACTCGATGTCCTCAAAAAACGGCAAGAAACGATTATTTTTTATGAAGCACCTCACCGATTGAAGGAAACCCTGTCTGTGATGTTAGACATATTAGGAGATCGGGACATTGCGGTGACGCGTGAACTTACTAAGAAATATGAAGAGTTTATAAGAGGAACAATATCCGAAGTGATAGACTGGGCAAATGAGGATCAGATCCGCGGTGAGTTTTGTCTTGTGGTCGAAGGCAATAAAGCTGAGGAAGCAGATGAAGAAACACATTGGTGGGAGAACCTATCTGCAAAAGAACATGTCGAGCATTACATCTCAAAGGGAGCGACATCAAAAGAAGCCATTAAAAAAGCGGCTGTAGATCGTAACGTCCCAAAACGTGAAATGTATGATGCATACCATATTCAGCAATAAAAAAAACGTTCTTGTGTCATAACAAGAACGTTTTTTGTGTAAAAAATGATTATTTAAGGTTTTGAAGCTGGTTTTGGATTTCGCTGATGATTTGCTCAGCGCCTTCTTTGCTTAGTACCAATTTGCCGCCAGCAAGTTTAAGGTTATCGTCAGAAACTTCACCAGTTACTTGGCAAGTCATGTTTGGTTTATATTTTTTAAGGATGATTTTTTCATCATCAACATAAATTTCAAGAGCATCTTTTTCTGCGATTCCAAGAGTACGACGCAGTTCGATAGGAATCACTACACGTCCTAATTCATCAACTTTACGTACAATACCAGTAGATTTCATAAACATTCTCCTCCCAAGAGATAATTATTGTTTAAATTATATTTTTCTTCGTCATTATTCGACAAAATCCTTACCTTCATAGCATAACAAGGTTTCCAATAATCGTCAATCCTTTTGTTTACTATTGATTGTAAGATTTAGTTCTTATAGTCAGTAATGGCTTTGAAAATACCGGAATAACAGCATTTTATAATTTTCTAATAAAGCTATTATCCTATGAAAAATCCTTTTAAATCAAGACTTTCGAACCAAGGTTTTTTATACCGTAAGATTATATACGACAAAATTCGACATGAACAGACTTTTTTTATTTTCATTAAACATTTTTAATTTTAATTATTCTTTTTAGGGGCATACGTATATATCCTTGATCTTAAAGGCTAAGATGGTATCATAGATAAAGGATAAATATAAAAATAGGTAATCATATATGATTTGCACTTATCGCCGCTCTCGTCCTTTGGGCGGGAGCTTTTTGACATTCTGATTGGGAGGTTTCAAGATGCCGCAAGAAAACAATACATTTTACATTACAACACCGATTTATTATCCGAGCGGAAAATTACATATCGGCCATGCGTATACGACAGTCGCGGGTGACGCAATGGCTCGCTACAAACGATTAAAAGGCTTTGATGTTCGCTATTTAACGGGAACGGACGAGCATGGGCAGAAGATTCAGCAAAAAGCTGAACAGGAAAACATTACGCCTCAGGAGTATGTGGATCGCGCAGCGGCAGATATTCAGAAACTGTGGAAACAACTTGAAATCTCAAATGATGACTTTATCCGCACAACTGAAAAACGGCATAAAGTCGTCATAGAAAAGGTGTTTCAAAAGCTTCTTGATAACGGGGACATCTATCTTGATGAATACGAGGGCTGGTACAGTATCCCTGATGAAACATTCTATACGGAAACTCAGCTTGTGGATATTGAACGAAATGAAAAGGGTGAGGTTATTGGCGGGAAAAGCCCTGACAGCGGGCACCCTGTTGAATTGATCAAAGAGGAATCCTATTTCTTCCGTATGGGGAAATATGCTGACCGTCTTTTAAAATTCTATGAAGAAAACCCAACCTTCATTCAGCCGGAGTCACGTAAAAACGAGATGATTAACAACTTCATCAAACCCGGCCTTGAGGATTTAGCTGTTTCACGCACCACATTTGACTGGGGTGTGAAGGTGCCGGAAAATCCAAAACATGTTGTGTATGTTTGGATCGACGCACTATTCAACTATTTAACAGCACTCGGTTATGATACAGAAAATGATGAGCTATATCAAAAATATTGGCCTGCCGATGTTCATTTAGTTGGTAAGGAAATTGTGCGATTCCATACCATTTATTGGCCGATTATGCTGATGGCTCTGGATCTTCCGCTGCCGAAGCAAGTATTTGCGCATGGCTGGCTTTTGATGAAAGACGGAAAAATGTCGAAATCCAAAGGCAATGTTGTTGATCCAGTCACACTCATCGAACGCTACGGTTTAGACGAGCTTCGTTATTACCTGCTTCGCGAAGTGCCATTTGGATCTGACGGTGTCTTCACGCCGGAAGGTTTTGTTGAACGGATTAACTATGACTTAGCGAATGATTTAGGTAACCTTTTGAATCGTACTGTTGCTATGATCAATAAATATTTTGACGGGCAAATCGGTTCTTATAAAGGTGCCGTAACGGAATTTGACCAGACGCTTTCTTCTGTGGCTGAGGAAACAGTGAAATCATATGAAAAAGCAATGGAAAATATGGAATTCTCGGTGGCTCTTTCAACGTTATGGCAGTTGATCAGCCGTACAAATAAATACATTGACGAAACGGCTCCATGGGTTCTTGCCAAAGATCCTGAAAAAGAAAAAGAACTGCAGTCGGTTATGTATCACCTTGCTGAATCATTGCGTATTTCAGCCGTACTGCTTCAGCCGTTCCTGACAAAAACACCGGTAAAAATGTTTGAGCAGCTGGGCATCACGGATGATGCTTTAAAAGCCTGGGACAGCATTACTGCTTTCGGCCAGCTTAAAGATACAAGAGTGCAAAAAGGCGAACCGTTATTCCCGCGTTTAGAGGCAGAAGAAGAAATTGCGTACATCAAAGGGAAAATGCAAGGCTCAGCTCCAGCTAAAGAAGAGAAAAAAGAAGAAGAGCCGCAAGAGGTAGACCGTTTACCTGAAATTACGATCGATCAGTTCATGAATGTAGAACTTCGTGTGGCAGAGGTCATCGAAGCAGAGCCAGTGAAAAAAGCAGACCGCTTACTGAAGCTCCAGCTTGATCTAGGCTTTGAGAAACGCCAAGTCGTATCCGGCATTGCAAAACATTATAAGCCTGAGCAGCTTATTGGAACAAAACTCGTATGTGTAACAAATCTAAAACCGGTTAAGCTGAGAGGAGAGCTTTCTCAAGGAATGATCCTTGCAGGAGAAGCAGACGGCGTATTAAAAGTCGTATCCATCGATCAGTCCTTACCAAAAGGCACAAGAATTAAATAATGATAAACAAAAGGTGTTTCACGTGTAACAATTCGTCGAACACCTTTTGTGTTTCGACAAGAAAGGAGTTTTTCATTTATGTTATTTGACACACATGCGCATTTAAATGCAGAACAATACAACACAGATCTAGATGAGGTTATTGAGCGGGCGAAAGCTGAAAAAGTGGACCGTATTGTAGTCGTCGGTTTTGACCGGCCGACCATTACCCGGGCGATGGAAATGATTGAGGAATATGATTTTATTTATGCTGCCATCGGCTGGCACCCAGTTGATGCCATTGACATGACAGAGGAAGATTTGGCTTGGATTAAAGAGCTTTCTGCTCATGAAAAAGTGGTAGCGATAGGAGAAATGGGCCTGGATTATCATTGGGATAAATCTCCTAAAGATGTTCAAAAAGAAGTATTCAGAAAACAAATTGCCTTGGCGAAAGAGGTCAATCTTCCTATTATTATTCACAACCGTGATGCGACAGAGGATGTTGTTGCCATTTTGAAAGAGGAAGGCGCAGACGAAGTCGGCGGCATCATGCACTGCTTTACGGGCAGTATCGAAGTTGCAAGAGAATGTATGAAGATGAATTTTTATTTGTCATTTGGCGGTCCTGTCACCTTCAAAAATGCGAAGAAACCGAAGGAAGTTGTAAAGGAAATTCCGAATGATAGGCTGCTGATTGAAACTGACTGTCCGTTTCTTACACCAACTCCTTTTCGAGGGAAAAGAAATGAGCCAAGCTATGTAAAATATGTGGCGGAGCAGATTGCTGAATTAAGAGGAACAACCTTTGAAGAAATTGCATCAATCACGACTGAAAATGCAAAAAGACTTTTCCGTATAAACTGACAAAAAACGCTAGCAGGTTTTGTAAGAGCTTGTCCGTTCCGGCGTTTTTCCATAAAAGTTCTACATGCTTTCTTCTCCTCATAGGATAGGTTTGTCGACAAGTCTTTCTTCCGTTTCTCGGTGTGTTTCAGGATAATGAAGAAGACACTGAGCTTTTAGGAGAAGGAGAAGGGAGGGTTGACAGCCTTTTAGATACTCTATATAATCTCTCCGAGGAGAAGGAGGCGTTTTTCATCACACAAAAAATGAAAAAGCTGTTTTCCGTAAAGCTTAGCAAAAGCAAAGTCATTCTGGTTGCTGCTTGTTTGCTGCTGGCGGGAAGCGGGACTGCGTACGCAGCTCATGAGCTGACGAAACAATCAGTCTCAGTTTCTATCAACGGCAAAAAGAAAAATATACGCACACATGCAAAAACAGTCGGTGATCTTTTAGAAACACTCGATATAAAGACAAGAGACGAAGATAAGATCACACCTGCTAAAAAGACACAGATAACAGCAGATATGAATGTTGTGTATGAGGCTGCAAAACCTGTGAAGCTTACTTTAAACGGGGAAGAAAAGACATTATGGTCAACAGCAAAAACGGTCGGTGCATTACTGGACGAACAAGATGTTGATGTGAAAGAACACGATCAAATTGATCCTGCAATAGATACAGAAGTTTCGAAAGACATGAAAATTAACATAGAACCTGCGTTCCAAGTCACTGTGAACGATGCGGGGAAAGAAAAGAAGATCTGGACGACTTCGACTACGGTCGCTGACTTTTTAAAACAGCAAAAGATGAACATAAAAGACGAAGATAAAATCAAGCCTGCGTTAGACGAAAAGCTAACGAAAGGAAAGGCTGATATTACAATAACTCGTATCGAAAAGGTCACCGATGTAGTTGAAGAGAAAATAGCGTTTGATGTGAAAAAACAAGAAGACGCTTCTCTTGAAAAAGGGCAAGAAAAGGTCGTCCAAAAAGGAAAAGAAGGCAAGCTCAAAAAACATTATGAAGTCGTAAAGGAAAACGGCGAAGAAGTTTCCAGAGAGCTTGTAAAAGAAGAAACAGCCGAGCAAAGCAAAGATAAAGTGGTTGCGATCGGCACAAAGCAAAGCAGTCCGAAGATTGAAAAGGTCAGTGCTTCTGGCGATTCAAAACCAGTTGTGTCTCGGAGCAATGAATCAACCGGCAAAGTCATGACAGTATCATCTACGGCTTATACGGCAAGTTGCAGCGGATGTTCAGGACATACGGCTACAGGCGTTAATCTGAAAAATAATCCTAATGCAAAAGTCATCGCAGTAGATCCAAATGTCATTCCGCTAGGCTCAAAAGTCCACGTTGAAGGATATGGATACGCTGTTGCTGCTGATACGGGCTCAGCGATTAAAGGCAATAAAATAGATGTCTTTTTCCCTGAGAAATCATCGGCTTACCGATGGGGAAATAAAACAGTTAAAATTAAAATCTTGAATTAATATATACTTATCTATACAGAGGGTTTTGCGCCCTCTGTTTTTTTCGTTATAATAGACGAAGTGTATTTTCTGCTTATTAGACGCTCGAAATATGAAAAAGTTTCATCAATATACAAAAGTTTTTATTTTGTCTTGGAGGAAATAATGAAAATTAAAGAGATCATTGTGGTCGAGGGGCGTGACGATACGGCCCGCATCAAATTGGCTGTTGATGCAGACACAATTGAAACAAATGGTTCAGCCATCGGTGATCATGTGATTGAACAAATCCGTTTGGCTCAGGAAACCAGAGGAGTCATTATCTTAACGGATCCGGATTTCCCGGGAGAAAAAATACGAAAAACCATTTCCGAGGCTGTACCTGGCTGTAAGCATGCATTTTTGCCAAAGCATCTTGCGAAACCTAAGAACAAACGGGGAATTGGCGTAGAACACGCATCGATTGAAAGCATCAGGGCATGTTTAGAAAACGTGCACGAAGAAATGGAAGCACAGCCGAGTGAAATTTCTGCTGAAGACCTGATTCACGCCGGGCTGATTGGCGGATCTGAAGCAAAGCGCCGCCGTGAACGTCTTGGTGATTTGCTGAAAATCGGATATACAAATGGCAAACAGCTTCAAAAACGGCTGCAAATGTTTCAAATTAAAAAAAGTGATTTTATGAGTGCGCTCGATACCGTCATGCGGGAGGAACAGAATGAATAAAGATATTGCGACACCGAATAGAACGAAAGAGATACTGAAGAAATACGGTTTTTCTTTTAAAAAGAGTTTGGGACAGAATTTCTTAATCGATACGAACATTTTAGACAGAATTGTCGACCACGCCGAAGTGACAGAGAAAACCGGTGTCATTGAAATCGGCCCGGGAATCGGGGCTTTGACTGAACAGCTTGCCAAGCGGGCGAAAAAGGTCGTGGCATTTGAAATTGATCAGCGTTTATTGCCGATCCTTAAAGACACGCTCTCCCCTTATGACAATGTCACTGTCATTCATCAAGATGTGCTTAAGGCTGACGTCAAATCGGTCATTGAAGAGCAATTTAAGGACTGTGATGAGGTGATGGTTGTAGCCAACCTTCCTTATTATGTGACAACGCCGATTATCATGAAGCTGCTTGAAGAAAACCTTCCGCTGAAGGGGATTGTCGTTATGCTGCAAAAGGAAGTGGCCGAACGTATGGCAGCTGATCCTTCATCTAAGGAATACGGTTCACTTTCTATTGCTGTGCAATTTTATACAGAGGCCAAAACGGTGATGATCGTTCCGAAAACGGTATTTGTTCCTCAGCCTAATGTAGATTCTGCAGTCATTCGGCTGATTCGCCGCGACGGCCCGGCAGTGGATGTAGAAAACGAAGCCTTTTTCTTTCAGTTAATTAAGGCGAGTTTTGCTCAGCGCCGTAAAACATTGCTTAATAACTTAGTGAACAATCTGCCTGATGGAAAAGCAAAAAAACCAACGATCGAGCAAGTGCTGGAAGAAACGAATATTGACGGCAAGCGCCGAGGTGAATCCTTGTCTATTGAGGAGTTCGCTGCGCTGTCTAACGGATTGTACAAAGCCCTTTTTTAAAAGGGCTTTTTGTTTTCGCACCACATGGACTGCCGCTACATAGGCTAGAGAAGGACTTAAAATTCAATGATAAGAAAAACTTGCACTCAGCGAAAAAAGGCGCTTTTCTCAAGGCTCTTTCTTTCATGATGAGGCTTAGTCTATGTGTGGAGTGAGGAACGTGCAATTTCAAATAGGGGATATGGTAGCCAGAAAATCCTATCAAATGGATGTTTTGTTTCGCATTATAGGGATAGAGCAAACAAGTACAGGGAATTCAATCGCCATTTTGCATGGTGACGAAGTCAGGCTGATTGCTGATGCGTATTTTTCTGATTTGGTGGCCGTGCAAAAAGATGAGCAGCTGATGCGAAAAAAGAAAGATGAAAGCAGAATGAATGAATCACTTGAGTTGCTCCGTCAGGATTATAAACTGCTGAGAGAGAAACAGGAGTACTATGCAACAAGCCAGTATCAGCATCAGGAGCACTATTTTCATATGCCGGGCAAGGTGCTTCATATGGATGGTGATGAGGCGTATTTAAAAAAATGCCTGAGTGTCTATAAAAAAATCGGTGTGCCGGTTTACGGCATTCATTGCCACGAAAAGAAAATGTCTGCTTCTATAGAAGAATTGCTCGACAAATATCGACCTGACATCCTGGTGATTACCGGGCATGATGCATACTCCAAGCAAAAGGGCGGCATTGATGATTTGAGCGCATACAGACATTCAAAACACTTTGTCGAAACAGTTCATAAAGCCCGAAAAAAAATCCCTCACTTAGATCAGCTTGTTATTTTTGCGGGGGCTTGCCAATCCCACTTTGAATCACTAATAAGAGCGGGGGCGAATTTCGCGAGTTCTCCTTCAAGAGTAAACATTCACGCTCTTGATCCTGTATATATCGTAGCGAAAATCAGCTTTACGCCTTTTATGGAACGAATCAATGTATGGGAAGTGCTTCGGAATACACTGACAAGAGAGAAAGGACTTGGAGGCATTGAAACAAGAGGAGTACTGAGGGTCGGAATGCCTTATAAGTCCAATTAACCCCGGATAGATGATTTATTCGGGGTTTTTATTTTGCATAATGATACATAATTTACCGAAACTTGCGGAAAATATTTGAGGAATCATAGAATTTTGTCAAAATAATTTTGTTGACAACGTCTTATTAACGTTGATATAATTTAAATTTTATTTGACAAAAATGGGCTCGTGTTGTACAATAAATGTAGTGAGGTGGATGCAATGGCGAAGACGTTGTCCGATATTAAAAGGTCGCTTGATGGAAATTTAGGTAAAAGGCTGACGTTAAAAGCAAACGGTGGCCGCCGAAAAACGATTGAGCGCTCGGGCATTTTAGCTGAGACGTACCCTGCTGTTTTTGTGATACAACTAGATCAAGACGAGAACTCGTTTGAAAGAGTTTCATACAGTTATGCTGATATTTTGACTGAGACTGTTGAGCTGACATTTAATGATGACGCGGCAAGTTCAGTAGCATTTTAACGGGCAGTGAACTTTTTGTTTACTGCTTTTTGTTTTGCCTTTTTTTGGTTTCCATTAATTCTCTCGATATTTTCACTGTCATTAAACAAAAGATATAAACGGTCACATTTTATCGTGACGTGCACGAATCGTTATCATCTCTAAAAAAGGGGTTGTTTCGTTTGGGCAGACGTCGTGGAGTTATGTCAGATGAGTTTAAATATGAGCTGGCTAAGGACCTTGGTTTTTACGACACTGTAAAAAATGAAGGTTGGGGCGGCATTCGTGCCCGCGATGCCGGTAACATGGTAAAACGGGCAATTGAAATCGCCGAACAGCAAATGGCTCAGAATCAGAATAACCGATAAGGAATGTGACCCGGGGGACGTATGGTTCCCCGGTTTTTGATTTTGGATGTAAATACATAATAGCTCCAATATGGATATGTTCATCCCGTACTTCAAATGTGATACAATGTTCATACTTATGTTTAGATGGAGAAGTAGGTGAAAGCTATGCGTATTTTAGAAAAAGCGCCAGCCAAGATCAATCTGTCACTCGACGTTACCCGAAAACGCCCGGATGGTTATCATGAAGTCGAAATGATTATGACGACAATTGATTTAGCGGATCGGATTGAATTGACGGAGCTGGCAGAAGATGTAGTGAGGGTTTCATCCCACAACCGCTTTGTGCCCGATGACCAAAGAAACTTAGCTTATCAGGCTGCCAAGCTCGTCAAAGACAGATACAACGTGAAAAAGGGAGTTTCCATCATGATCACTAAGGTGATCCCGGTGGCTGCAGGCCTTGCTGGCGGAAGCAGTGATGCGGCGGCAACACTCAGAGGACTGAACAGACTGTGGAATTTAAATCTTTCTGCAGAAACGCTGGCGGAGCTGGGCGCGGAAATTGGCTCAGACGTCTCGTTTTGCGTCTATGGCGGAACTGCGCTTGCCACCGGACGCGGTGAAAAGATCAAACACATCAGCCCGCCTCCGCATTGCTGGGTCATTTTGGCGAAGCCGACAATCGGCGTTTCCACGGCCGAGGTCTACAGACAGCTGAAGCTTGATGAGGTGGAACACCCGGATGTAAACGGTATGATTGACGCGATTGAGGAAAAGAGCTTTCAAAAGATGTGCAGCCGTTTAGGCAATGTGCTTGAGTCTGTCACGCTTGATATGCATCCTGAAGTTGCGATGATCAAAAACCAGATGAAACGCTTTGGTGCAGATGCTGTGTTAATGAGCGGAAGCGGTCCGACTGTGTTTGGACTGGTTCAGTATGAGTCTAAGGTACAGAGGATTTATAACGGGTTAAGAGGCTTCTGCGATCAGGTATATGCGGTGAGAATGATCGGCGAACAGAACGCTCTTGATTAAATCCGTATGTTAAGTTATATTGATCTTAAAATATTCGGATTTTGGGGGTAAGTTCATGAAGTTTCGTCGCAGCGGCAGATTGGTGGACTTAACAAATTATTTGTTAACCCATCCGCACGAGTTAATACCGTTAACCTTTTTTTCTGAGCGGTATGAATCTGCAAAATCATCGATCAGTGAAGATTTAACAATTATAAAGCAAACCTTTGAGCAGCAGGGGATTGGTACCTTGCTTACTGTTCCCGGTGCTGCCGGAGGTGTCAAATATATTCCGAAGATGAAGCAGGCTGAAGCTGAAGAATTCGTTCAGACACTTGGACAGTCATTGGCAAATCCTGAGCGTATCCTTCCGGGCGGTTATGTGTATTTAACGGATATCTTAGGAAAGCCATCTGTTCTCTCCAAGGTTGGAAAGCTGTTTGCTTCTGTATTTGCGGACCGCGAAATTGACGTTGTCATGACCGTTGCCACGAAAGGCATCCCTCTTGCGTATGCAGCTGCGAGTTATCTGAATGTGCCTGTCGTCATTGTGCGCAAGGATAACAAGGTAACTGAGGGCTCCACGGTGAGCATTAATTACGTGTCGGGCTCCTCAAACCGCATTCAAACGATGTCACTTGCAAAAAGAAGCATGAAAACGGGTTCAAACGTACTCATTATTGATGACTTTATGAAAGCAGGCGGAACAATTAATGGTATGATTAACCTGTTGGATGAGTTTAATGCGAATGTCGCGGGGATCGGCGTCTTGGTCGAAGCCGAAGGAGTAGATGAACGTCTTGTTGATGAATATATGTCACTTCTAACTCTTTCAACGATCAACATGAAAGATAAGTCCATTGAAATTCAGAATGGCAATTTTCTGCGTTTTTTTAAAGACAATCTTTTGAAGAATGGAGAGACAGAATCATGACAAAAGCAGTCCACACAAAACATGCCCCAGCGGCAATTGGACCTTACTCACAAGGGATCATCGTCAATAATATGTTTTACAGCTCAGGCCAAATTCCTTTGACGCCTTCAGGCGAGATGGTAAACGGTGATATTAAGGAGCAGACGCATCAAGTATTCAGCAACTTAAAAGCGGTGTTGGAAGAAGCGGGTGCTTCTTTTGAAACAGTTGTAAAGGCAACTGTATTTATCGCGGACATGGAACAGTTTGCGGAAGTGAACGAAGTGTACGGACAATATTTTGACACGCACAAACCGGCGAGATCTTGCGTTGAAGTTGCGAGACTTCCAAAGGATGCATTAGTCGAAATCGAAGTGATTGCGTTAGTAAAATAATAAGAAAAGTGATTCTGGGTAAACTCGGAATCACTTTTTTATTTACCTTATGTCCGAAATAAAAGCGTTATGACCTAATTGTGTATGTATATCCTATTTTTTCAAAAAATATTTTAAAAAACAGCAGGAATTCAGAAAAAATCGTGGAATTGATACACTAATGCTTTTATATAGGGAAAAGGTGGTGAACTACTGTGGAAGTTACTGACGTAAGATTACGCCGCGTGAATACCGATGGTCGCATGAGAGCGATTGCATCCATCACGCTGGATCACGAATTTGTTGTTCATGATATTCGTGTGATTGATGGAAACAATGGTCTTTTCGTTGCGATGCCGAGTAAACGCACCCCTGATGGAGAGTTCCGCGATATTGCTCATCCTATTAATTCAAGCACGCGAGGAAAGATTCAAGATGCCGTGTTAAATGAGTATCATCGTCTGGGTGACACTGAAGCATTAGAATTCGAAGAAGCTGGAGCTTCTTAAAAAATAACCAAAAAGCAAGGACTGCTGATAGGGCTGAGACAAGCCTTTTTCCGGCAGTCCTTTTTTAATTCTGATTTTTCTAACTAAAATGCACCCATAGAAAATTCTTGCACTTCATGAAGTCTCCTTGAAATCAACTGATATTTAGGATATATTTTTCTATGGATAAAAGGGATATTGGAGGCCATTAAATGGATAAGCGGTTTGCAGTTGTTTTAGCGGCTGGACAAGGAACAAGAATGAAATCAAAGCTTTACAAAGTCCTTCATCCAGTTTGCGGTAAGCCTATGGTAGAGCACGTCGTAGACGAAGCCTTAAAGTTATCTTTAACGAAGCTTGTCACGATTGTCGGACATGGTGCGGAAGAAGTGAAAAAGCAGCTTGGTGATAAAAGCGAGTATGCGCTTCAAGCAGAACAGCTTGGCACTGCTCATGCTGTAAAACAGGCACAGCCATTTCTTGCTGACGAAAAAGGTGTAACGATTGTCATTTGCGGAGATACGCCGCTTTTAACAGCGGAGACAATGGAAGCGATGCTGAAAGAACATACACAAAAAGAAGCAAAAGCTACGATCTTGACTGCAGTTGCAGAAGATCCGACTGGATACGGCCGAATCATTCGCGGTGAGAGCGGAGCGGTTCAAAAAATCGTGGAGCACAAGGACGCTTCAGAGGAAGAACGTCTTGTGACTGAAATCAATACTGGAACGTATTGTTTTGATAATGAAGCTCTATTCCGGGCCATTGACCAAGTATCGAACGATAATGTTCAAGGCGAGTATTATTTGCCGGATGTGATAGAGATCCTCAAAAATGAAGGCGAAACTGTTGCCGCTTACCAGACTGGTAACTTCCAAGAAACGCTCGGAGTTAATGATAGAGTTGCTCTTTCTCAGGCTGAATTGTTTATGAAAGAGCGGATTAATAAACGGCATATGCAAAATGGCGTTACGCTGATTGACCCGATGAATACGTATATTTCTCCTGAAGCTGTCATCGGAAGCGATACTGTGATTTATCCTGGAACTGTGATTAAAGGTGAGGTGCAAATCGGAGAAGATACGATTATCGGCCCTCATACTGAGATTATGAATAGTTCAATTGGCAGCCGTACGGTGATTAAACAATCGGTAGTCAATAACAGTAAAGTGGGGAATGATGTAAACATAGGACCTTTTGCTCACATCAGGCCTGATTCTGTCATCGGGAATGAAGTGAAGATCGGGAATTTTGTTGAAATCAAAAAGACGCAATTCGGAGACCGAAGCAAGGCTTCTCATTTAAGCTATGTCGGGGATGCTGAAGTAGGCACAGACGTCAACTTGGGCTGCGGTTCAATTACTGTCAATTATGATGGAAAGAATAAATATTTGACGAAAATTGAAGACGGCGCATTTATCGGCTGCAACTCCAATTTGGTTGCCCCTGTCACAGTCGGAGAAGGCGCTTATGTAGCGGCAGGCTCAACTGTTACGGAAGATGTACCTGGAAAAGCACTTGCTATTGCCAGAGCGAGACAAGTAAATAAAGACGATTATGTGAAAAATATTCATAAAAAATAATCCTAAATTCGGAGGTTTATCCATGTCTAATCAATACGGAGATAAGAATTTAAAGATTTTTTCTTTGAATTCTAATCCAGAGCTTGCAAAAGAAATCGCAGATATAGTTGGAGTTCAATTAGGGAAGTGTTCTGTCACAAGATTTAGTGATGGGGAAGTCCAAATTAATATCGAAGAAAGTATTCGCGGATGTGACTGTTACATCATCCAGTCTACAAGTGACCCCGTTAACGAGCATATTATGGAACTGTTGATTATGGTAGATGCGTTGAAACGCGCTTCTGCAAAAACCATTAACATTGTTATTCCTTATTACGGTTATGCGCGTCAAGACAGAAAAGCTAGATCCCGTGAGCCAATCACAGCAAAGCTTTTCGCAAACCTGCTTGAAACTGCCGGTGCGACTCGTGTCATTGCGCTTGATCTGCATGCACCGCAAATTCAAGGATTCTTTGATATACCGATTGACCACTTAATGGGTGTTCCGATTTTAGGAGAATATTTTGAAGGCAAAAACCTTGAAGATATCGTCATTGTTTCACCAGACCACGGCGGTGTGACACGTGCCCGCAAACTGGCTGACAGACTAAAAGCGCCGATTGCGATCATTGATAAGCGCCGTCCGAGACCGAATGTGGCAGAAGTCATGAATATTGTAGGTAATATCGAAGGGAAGACCGCTATCCTTATCGATGATATCATTGATACTGCCGGCACCATTACACTTGCAGCTAATGCGCTCGTTGAAAACGGAGCAAAAGAAGTTTATGCATGCTGTACACATCCGGTACTATCAGGACCTGCTGTTGAACGGATTAATAACTCAACAATTAAAGAGCTTGTTGTGACAAACAGCATCAAGCTTCCTGAAGAAAAGAAAATTGAACGGTTTAAGCAGCTTTCAGTCGGACCGCTTCTGGCTGAAGCGATTATTCGCGTTCATGAGCAGCAATCTGTCAGCTACCTGTTCAGCTAAACCGATTTTGAAAGGTTTAAACCTTTATCGTTTTGGGTATTGTTTCTAATAGGACAATAAAACGATAATAGGATGGTGCTGAATATGGCAACGTTAACGGCAAAAGAAAGAACAGGTTTCACCCGTTCGTCTCTTCGGGATATCCGTACTTCAGGACATGTTCCAGGTATCATTTATGGAAAAGACACGGCAAACAAACCGGTATCCTTAGACAGTGTGGAACTTATCAAAACACTGAGGGATGAAGGCAAGAATACAGTCATTACACTCGACGTCAACGGAGAGAAGCACGCTGTCATGGTAACAGAGCTGCAAACGGACCCGCTGAAAAATGAGGTCACTCATGCTGACTTCCAAGTAGTCAATATGAGTGAAGAAATTGAAGTGGAAGTGCCGATTCATCTGACCGGAGAAGCAATTGGAGTGAAAAATGGAGGCGTATTGCAACAGCCGCTTTACGCTCTAACCGTGAAGGCGAAGCCAAAAGCAATTCCGCAATCGATCGAGGCAGACATTTCTGGTCTTGATGTAAATGATGTACTCACGATTGAGGACTTGCCTGCCGGCGGTGACTACTCCTATAATCACGAATCAGATGAAGTTGTGGCTTCTATTCTTCCTCCGCAGCAGCAGGATGCTGCAGAAACAGACGCTGAGGAAACTGCCGATGCTCAGCCTGAAGGTGAAAACGAAGATCAATAATAGCTTAAGGCGTAACCCTCCCGCGGTTACGTCTTTTGTGCTAGAATGAGAAGAATTATAGCCCGTGTTAGAGCGGGAGCTTATGTGACTAAGGGAGGATTTGCCATGCTTGTAATTGCTGGCCTCGGAAACCCGGGAAAGAACTATGAAAATACAAGGCATAATGTCGGATTTATGGCAATAGACCAGCTTTCGAAGGAATGGAACATTGAGCTGAACCAGAGCAAATTTAACGGATTATACGGAACCGGATTTGTTTCCGGCAAAAAGGTTCTACTTGTTAAACCGCTTACATATATGAATTTATCAGGAGAATGTTTGCGGCCTTTAATGGATTATTATGATGTAGACAACGAAGATTTAAAAGTCATTTACGACGACCTTGATCTGCCGACTGGCAAGATCCGTCTAAGAACGAAAGGCAGTGCCGGCGGGCATAATGGCATCAAATCACTGATCCAGCATCTCGGAACGCCTGAGTTTGATCGCATCCGCATCGGAATCGGGCGGCCAGCGAACGGGATGAAGGTGGTTGATTATGTTTTAGGCGCTTTTACAAAGGATGAAACACCAGCAATTGAGGAAGCGATTGAAAGGTCCGTTAAGGCTTGTGAGGCTTCTCTCAGCAAACCATTTTTAGAGGTTATGAACGAATTCAACGCGAAGGTATAAAATACATAATCAAAGTCCATACTACACCAAAATGACTTTTTCATCAGGAGGGTCCCTTGTATGGCTTTGCATTATTATTGTCGTCATTGCGGAGTAAAAGTTGGAAGTCTGGAATCTTCCATGGTATCGACAAACTCACTTGGATTTGAGCACTTAACAAACGAGGAAAGAAACGATATGATTTCATATAAAGACAATGGAGATGTCCATGTTCTTACAATATGTGAAGATTGCCAAGAGGCGCTTGAACGAAATCCGCATTACCACGAACATCACACATTTATTCAATAAAAAGCTTTGGTGTAGACACTAGACCAAAGCGTTTTTCTGTTCTTGCAGAAAACAGAGAGGAGGGGCCATATGGACAACATTCAAACCTTTATTAAAGAAAGCGATGACTTCAAATCCATCGTCAACGGTTTAAACGAGGGGCTGAAGGAACAACTGCTCGCGGGTATTTCAGGTTCCGCGCGTTCTGTTTTTACTTCTGCTCTGGCTAATGAAACGAATAAGCCTATCTTTCTAATCACCCATAATTTATACCAAGCTCAGAAAGTAACGGATGATCTGACTTCACTTCTTGGAGATCGGTCTGTCCTTCTGTACCCCGTCAATGAACTCATATCATCAGAAATCGCGGTGGCTAGCCCTGAACTGCGGGCGCAGCGCTTAGATGTCATTAATAGATTAACAAACGGAGAAACGCCTATAGTTGTTGCTCCGGTGGCGGCTGTCAGAAGAATGCTGCCGCCGGTAGAGGTGTGGAAAAACAGCCAAATGATCATTCAGGTGGGTCATGATATCGAACCGGATCAGCTGGCAACCCGACTGGTAGAGGTGGGATACGAGCGGTCTGATATGGTTTCTGCACCCGGTGAATTCAGTATTCGCGGCGGAATTATCGACATTTATCCGCTGACCTCTGAGCATCCGGTCAGAATCGAATTATTCGACACCGAGGTTGATTCCATCCGCAGCTTTAACTCCGATGATCAGCGGTCAATTGAAACCTTGACCTCCATCAGTATCGGTCCGGCAAAGGAACTGATTATCAGAGCTGAAGAAAAAGCACGTGCAATAGAAAAGATGGATAAAGGCCTTGCCGACAGCTTGAAAAAATTAAAGCTCGACAAGCAAAAAGAAATCCTGCATATGAATATTTCTCATGATAAAGAGCGTTTATCTGAAGGCCAGACAGATCAAGAACTGGTGAAGTACCTTTCATATTTTTATGAAAAACCTGCTAGTTTGCTAGATTATACACCTGATAACACGCTGCTTATTTTGGACGAAGTCAGCCGGATTCATGAAATGGAAGAGCAGCTTCAAAAGGAAGAAGCGGAGTTTGTCACAAATCTGCTGGAGGAAGGGAAAATTTTGCATGACATCAGTCTGTCATTCAGCTTCCAAAAAATAGCTGCTGAACAAAGACGGCCTTTGCTGTACTACTCTTTGTTTTTACGCCATGTTCAGCATACGAGCCCGCAAAATATCGTAAATGTATCCAGCAGACAAATGCAGAGCTTCCACGGGCAAATGAATGTACTTGCCGGTGAAATGGAGCGGTTTAAAAAATCAAACTTCACCGTTGTGTTTTTGGGAGCAAATAAGGAACGTACACAAAGACTGTCTTCTGTTTTGGCCGATTATGAAATCGAAGCGGCGATGACTGACAGCAAAAAGGCGCTTGTTCAGGGACAGGTTTATATCATGGAAGGCGAGCTTCAATCAGGATTTGAGCTGCCGTTAATGAAGCTTGCTGTCATTACTGAAGAAGAATTGTTTAAAAACCGCGTGAAAAAGAAACCTCGAAAACAGAAGCTTACGAATGCAGAGCGCATTAAGAGCTATTCTGAGCTTCAAATTGGTGATTATGTCGTTCATATTAATCACGGGATCGGAAAGTATTTAGGGATCGAAACCCTTGAGATCAATGGAATTCACAAAGACTATTTGAACATTCACTATCAGGGAAGCGACAAGCTTTATGTGCCGGTTGAACAAATTGACCAGGTACAGAAGTATGTCGGATCAGAAGGAAAAGAACCGAAGCTGTATAAGTTAGGCGGCAGCGAATGGAAGCGGGTTAAGAAAAAAGTAGAAACATCCGTTCAAGACATCGCTGATGACTTAATTAAACTGTATGCCGAAAGGGAAGCGAGCAAGGGCTACGCATTTTCTCCTGATCATGAAATGCAGCGTGAATTTGAATCGGCGTTCCCTTATCAAGAGACAGAAGATCAGCTCCGCTCTATTCACGAAATCAAAAAAGACATGGAAAGAGAGCGGCCGATGGATCGACTGCTTTGCGGAGACGTGGGTTACGGGAAAACAGAGGTTGCCATCCGTGCGGCGTTTAAGGCAATCGCTGATGGAAAACAGGTCGCACTGCTTGTCCCGACAACCATTTTGGCTCAGCAGCACTATGAGACCATTACAGAGCGCTTTCAGGACTACCCGATGAATATCGGCCTGCTTAGCCGATTCAGAACAAGAAAAGAAGCAAACGAAACGATCAAAGGATTGAAAAACGGAACGGTTGATATCGTCATTGGGACACACCGACTGTTATCAAAAGATGTTGTTTATAAAGACTTAGGGCTGCTCATCATTGATGAGGAGCAGCGTTTTGGTGTCACCCATAAAGAAAAGATCAAACAGATTAAAGCCAATGTGGATGTATTAACATTAACAGCGACGCCGATTCCGCGTACGCTGCATATGTCTATGCTTGGCGTAAGGGATCTCTCGGTGATCGAGACGCCGCCGGAAAACCGCTTCCCTGTACAGACATATGTTGTGGAATACAATGGTGCCCTTGTCAGAGAGGCGATTGAGCGCGAGCTTGCGCGCGGAGGCCAAGTCTATTTCTTATACAACAGGGTAGAGGATATCGAACGGAAAGCAGATGAGATTTCAATGCTTGTCCCTGACGCGAAGGTTGCGTATGCCCACGGGAAAATGACAGAAAATGAATTAGAAGCTGTCATGCTGAGTTTCCTGGAAGGGGAATCAGACGTTCTCGTCAGCACAACAATCATTGAAACGGGTGTAGATATTCCAAACGTGAATACGCTGATCGTGTTTGACGCCGACAAGATGGGTCTTTCCCAGCTTTATCAGCTGCGTGGACGTGTCGGCCGTTCTAACCGTGTAGCGTATGCGTATTTCACGTATCGCCGGGATAAAGTGCTTACTGAAGTAGCTGAAAAAAGACTGCAGGCGATTAAAGAATTTACGGAGCTGGGATCTGGTTTTAAAATCGCCATGCGCGACTTAACGATTCGCGGAGCCGGAAACCTCCTTGGCGCTCAGCAGCACGGCTTTATCGATTCGGTTGGATTTGACCTCTATTCGCAAATGCTAAAAGAGGCCATAGAAGAGCGGAAAGGCGATACAGCGAAAACGGAGCATTTTGAAACAGAAATTGATCTTGAGCTAGATGCGTACATTCCGGAAACTTACATTCAAGACGGCAAACAGAAAATTGATATGTATAAACGCTTCAGATCTGTGGCTTCAATTGAAGAGAAAAATGAACTTCAAGATGAGATGATTGACAGGTTTGGAAATTATCCAAAAGAAGTTGAATACTTGTTTACCGTAGCTGAAATGAAGGTTTATGCGAAAAATGAACGGGTCGAATTGATTAAGCAAGATAAAGATGCAGTCAGGCTGACCATTTCTGAAGAGGCTAGTGCTGATATTGACGGCCAGAAACTGTTTGAGCTTGGCAACAAATACGGCAGACAAATCGGACTGGGAATGGAAGGAAAAAAACTCAAAATTTCCGTTCAAACGAAAGGCAAGACTGCGGATGAATGGCTCGAAACCGTGCTGGGCATGCTGAAGGGCCTTAAAGATGTGAAAAAACAAACCATTTCATCAACGTAAATTTTGTTACTCTCTGGTGTATATTACATTTGATGTGACGGATACTAATTTCAAGCGAGGCGGAAGGTACATAAAGTAACTGCTTTAGGTCTTTCCCACATTGTATAACCATCAAATGAAAGAGAGGCACCAGAGATGAAAGCAACCGGTATCGTACGTCGTATTGATGACTTAGGACGGGTCGTGATTCCTAAAGAAATTCGCAGAACGCTGAGAATCAGGGAAGGCGATCCGCTTGAGATTTTTGTAGATCGTGACGGAGAAGTTATTTTGAAAAAATACTCTCCGATAAGTGAGCTTGGAGACTTTGCAAAGGAGTATGCAGACGCGCTTTATGACAGTCTTGGCCATTCAGTGCTTATCTGTGACCGTGATGTCTACATTGCCGTCTCCGGAAGTTCCAAAAAAGACTACTTAAACAAGCCGATCAGCGAAATGCTGGAAAAAACAATGGATCAGAGAAGTTCCGTGCTTGAGAGCGATGCAAAATCCGTGCAGCTTGTGAATGGCATTGATGAAGATATGAGTTCGTATACTGTCGGCCCGATTGTGGCGAATGGCGACCCGATAGGTGCTGTTGTGATTTTTTCAAAGGATCAGACGATGGGCGAAGTAGAGCATAAAGCCGTTGAAACAGCAGCTGGGTTTTTGGCTCGTCAAATGGAACAGTAGGTCTTATTACAATTATCAAAATAGGTATAGAAAGAACAGCTCTCCTTGGGACGCTGTTCTTTTTTGTGCAGGCTGAAAAAGGATTCCAAGGGTTGGGGTATGGTATAATAACCTCGTTTTTATTTGTGCCAAGGTCATTGCGAACTCTGCATGGCCCCTGACGTTGGGAAGGAGCTTTTGGATGGATGATTCAATACGCGTCAAACGGCATTGGATGTGGCAGGGGGCTTTTGTTTTAATTCTGGCAGGCGTTATTTCAAAAATATTAAGCGCCGTTTACAGAGTCCCATTTCAAAACATTGTCGGCGATGTTGGATTTTATATATATCAGCAGGTATACCCTTTTCTTGGTATTGCCGTCATGCTTTCAACATCAGGATTTCCGGTGATTATTTCTAAACTGATGAATGATTATAGTGAAAAAAACCATAACACCATAATGAAAATTTCAGCGCTGGTTTTATCGGTAATAGGTGTTTTTTTATTTCTGTGTTTATATATGGGAGCTGTTCCGATCGCTCTGTTTATGGGTGACTCGCATCTCGCCCAGTTAATTCAAGTAACTGCATATGCGTTTCTTCTGTTTCCATTTGTCGCGCTGCTCAGGGGCGTTTTTCAAGGGAGGCACAATATGCTGCCATCCGCTTTATCGCAAATCATGGAACAGTTTCTGCGGGTAGCGGTGCTTTTAGGGTTATCTTTTTGGCTCATCAAAAAGGGTGCCTCGCTTTATACTGCGGGAGCGGCAGCTGCTTCTGGTTCTCTTGCCGGAAGTTTGATTGCGCTTATCATCCTCGTCTTTTTTTGGTTCAAAACGAAAAAGCCTGAAAAAGCGGAAATAGAAAAAGAAAATCACATTACAACAAATCAATTAATTAAGAAACTGCTTTTATATTCGGTAACGATCTGTGTAAGCAGCCTGCTGCTTTTGTTTATTCAGCTTGTCGATGCGCTGAATTTATATTCTTTGCTGTCTGGCGGTGAGGTGAGTGAAGAAGCAAAGCGGCTGAAAGGAATTTATGACCGGGGGCAGCCTCTTTTGCAGCTCGGTTCTGTTTTCGCAATGAGCATCGGGACCTCACTCGTACCGTTGATTTCAAGGGCGGTAAAGGACAATCAAGTGCTGGTGATGAAACAAAGAGTGACGTCTTCCTTAAAGCTGTGTCTTGCGATTGGCGTTGCGGCGTCTGCTGGTCTCATCTGCATCCTCGAACCGGTCAACATTATGCTGTTTCAAAATGGTGAAGGAACAGCTGCGTTACAGATATTTAGCTGCTCCATTTTGTTTGCGTCCTTGGCGGTCACGGCTGCTGCTGTCTTACAGGGAACGGGAAACACGGTATTTCCTGCAATAGCGGTAGGCGCAGGCGTGGCTGTGAAATGGGTGTTAAATACCTTTTTGGTTCCGAGTTATGGAATTGAAGGGGCTTCATTTGCGACAGCGGCTACCTTTGCGGCTGTCGCCGGCCTTAATTTATATCGCCTGCGGCAAAAAGAATGGCTGGACAAGATGAGAGGCGTTATGCTTCCGATTATTGGGTCCGCTTTATTGATGTCTGCTGTCTTGCTTGCTTATTTACGCCTTTGGTCTTTTCTGTTTGATGCGGAAGGAAGAGGATATGCGGCGGTTGAAAGTCTTTCTGCTGTCGCCATTGGAGGCGCGGTGTTTATTTATTGTATGATGAAATTGGGAATATTTACGGATGAAGAGCTCAACAGTGTGCCTTTTGGCAGCAAGTTAAGCAAACTCACAAGAAGGAGAGAACAAAATGGCAGGTAACATTACAGTCGTCGGGCTTGGCGCCGGAGACATGGACCAGTTGACAATTGGCATACATAAGCTGCTGACAAAGGTGGACACTCTGTTTGTCAGAACAAAAGACCATCCTTTAATTCAGGAGCTAGAAAGCGAAACGAAGAACATTCGTTATTTTGATGATATATATGAGAAGCACGACCAGTTTGATGCGGTATACGAAGAAATTGCTGACATTCTCTTTGGAGAAGCGAAGCATCAGGACGTTGTTTATGCGGTTCCGGGGCATCCATTTGTAGCAGAAAAAACAGTACAGCTGCTGACGGAGCGGCAGGAAGAAAAAAACATTCAGGTGAAAGTCGCGGGAGGGCAAAGTTTTCTTGATGCCACTTTTAATGCCTTGCAAATTGATCCCATTGAAGGCTTTCAATTTGTGGATGCCGGCACATTGAGCGCGGATGAGCTTGAGCTCAGACATCACCTGATCATTTGTCAGGTTTACGACCAAATGACTGCATCCGAAGTGAAGCTGACATTAATGGAGAAGCTGCCGGATGATTATGAAGTTGTGATTGTAACTGCAGCCGGAAGCCGGGATGAGGATATTCGGAGAGTGCCTTTATTTGAACTGGACCGTAATGTCGCCATGAATAACTTAACAAGTGTGTATATTCCGCCGATTAAAGAAGAGAAGCTGCTGTACCGGGAGTTCTCCGCGTTTCGGCGCATTATCAGAGAGCTTCGCGGGCCTAACGGCTGTCCGTGGGATAAAAAGCAGACTCATCAGTCATTAAAACAATACATGATTGAAGAGTGTTATGAACTTCTCGAAGCAATTGACGAAGAAGACACAGACCATATGATCGAAGAGCTTGGCGACGTTTTGCTTCAGGTCCTGCTTCACGCGCAAATCGGTGAAGATGATGGTTATTTCACAATAGATGATGTGATTAAAGGGATCAGTGAAAAAATGGTCCGAAGACATCCCCATGTGTTTAAAGATGTTAAGGTTCAGGATGAAAACGATGTTTTGGCAAATTGGGAAGATATTAAAAAAGCAGAAAAACATACATCTGAAGAATCCTTGTTAGACAACGTCCCGAAAACCCTTCCTGCTCTTTCTAAAGCTGCTAAACTTCAGAAAAAAGCGGCAAAAGTCGGTTTTGACTGGGAAGATGTGAGTGATATTTGGGAAAAGGTGAATGAGGAGATGGAGGAATTTTCTTCGGAGGTTTCTGAAGACCCTCATGAACACAATCTCAAGGCCGAATTTGGCGACGTTCTCTTCGCCTTGGTAAATGTAGCCCGCTTCTACAAAATAGAACCGGAGGAAGCATTGGCGATGACAAACGATAAATTCCGGAGACGTTTCTCTTATATTGAGCAAACAGCGAAGGAAAAGGGAATCGAGCTGGCTAATATGTCTCTTGAGGACATGGACAACCTGTGGAATGAAGCAAAAGAAACTGAGAGGAGATCATAATATGAGATTAGATAAATTTTTAAAAGTATCACGGCTGATTAAACGACGTACACTAGCGAAGGAAGTAGCTGATCAAGGCAGAATCTCCATTAACGGAAATCAGGCTAAAGCAAGCTCAGACGTAAAACCTGGAGATGAATTAACGGTCCGCTTCGGCCAAAAGCTTGTAACGGTACAAGTGAATGAGCTCAAAGACACGACGAAAAAAGAAGAAGCCGCAAATATGTATACGGTGCTAAAGGAAGAAAAACTCGGCGAATAGGCTTGTTCTAAAAGAATCCCCCGCCTCATACAATGCAGTAATAATGCTAAAAGTATCGAGGATATGGGGGCTGAATAGATGAATTCATATTATGAACAAAAAGGTTCTTCTTCTGTTCCGGAACAGCACGATGTGACAATGAAAGGCCGGAAACATTTAGATATTTCTGGGGTTAAGCAAGTTGAAAGCTTTGATAACGAAGAATTCCTGCTGGAAACAGTGATGGGAATGCTCTCAGTCAGAGGCGAAAACCTTCAAATGAAAAATCTTGATGTAGAAAAAGGGATTGTTTCGATCAAAGGCAGGGTATTTGATTTAGTGTATTTAGACGAGCAACAAGGGGATAAAGCTAAAGGGTTTTTTAGCAAGTTGTTTAAATGACGCTGACGACACAATTCTATACAATGCTGGCGATGTCCGGTATGGGCCTCTGGCTTGGCGCGTCGCTTGATACGTACAGGCTCTTTGTCATCCGTGCCAGAACAGCCAGATGGCTTTTATTTATTCATGATATTCTTTTCTGGATTTTGCAGGGGCTGCTCTTCTTTTATGTCTTGCTTCATGTAAATGAGGGAGAATTCAGGCTGTACATTTTTTTGGCGGTTCTGCTGGGCGTTGCGACGTATCAAAGCCTTTGCAAACGAATCTATATAAAAATACTGAAATTCGTCATTTATCTTGTTGTTTCTGTTTATCAATTCTTAAAAAAGCTCATTCAGCACGTGTTATTTCGTCCTATTGTGTGGACATGCGGAGTCATCATCTGGCTGGTCACGTTTCTCTTTCAGAGAACATACCGCCTGATCGGTTTTCTCATGTTATGTCTTTATAAAATAGTCATGGTTCTGTGTTTTCCGATCCGCTTTATCGTGAAACAATGTATGAAACTTCTTCCTGAAAAACTGCGTCTAACTTTCAGACGATATTTTCAAAAAGGTGCAGGATTTCTAAAAAAGAAGAAGAAACTATTGGTAACCATAAGAACGACCATTACACGTTTTTTGAAGAGATGAAAGGAGGACCGTCTGATTTGAATTTTTCCAGGGAACGAACGATAACTGAAATACAAAACGACTATAAAGAAAAAGTAGAGCGGCAAAATCAGCTGAAGAAAAGAAGAAGAAAAGGGCTGTACAGACGGTTGACTGTATTCGGCGCCCTCGTATTTCTGACGGCAATTGTACTGGCAAGCTCTGTATGGAGCCAAACATCTTCCCTTAGTGCAAAAGAAGAAAAGAAAGAACAGCTTGAAAAAGAACTGAAGAATTTAAAGACAAAGCAAACGGATTTAAAAGAAGAAATATCCAAATTAAAAGATGAAGATTACGTCACAGAGCTTGCCAGAAGAGACTTATTCATGTCTGGAGACGGTGAAATAATCTTTAATGTGGAGAAGAAGAACAAGTAGCCTTGTTGACACTTAAATTTTTATTTAGGTATAATTAAGCAAACGATCTTTTTATAAGCCTAAGGAGGAGCACTTTTTTTATGTCGATTGAAGTGGGCAGCAAGTTGCAAGGGAAAATTACAGGTATTACAAATTTTGGAGCATTTGTTGAATTGCCTGGAGGCTCAACCGGTCTCGTTCATATCAGTGAGGTAGCCGATAATTATGTTAAAGACATTAATGATCACTTAAAAGTCGGCGACCAAGTTGAAGTGAAAGTCATCAACGTTGAAAAAGACGGGAAAATTGGTTTATCTATTAAAAAAGCTAAAGACCGTCCGCAAGCCAGACCTAGAAATGATTTCCGTCCGAAAGAATCTTTTGAACAGAAAATGAACAAATTTTTAAAAGATAGCGAAGATCGCTTGTCATCTTTAAAACGCAATACGGAATCAAAACGTGGAGGGCGCGGAGCAAGAAGAGGATAACTTGCTGCTTTCTATAAATAAATGAAGCATCCGTTCGTCCCAACGGGTGCTTTTTTTATATGCTCTCTCAAGGTAAGAGTCAGAAAATTATAACATTAAAGTTTCTGTTGACGAAAAGGACAAACCTTTGTATTATATAACTTGTGCTTAGAAGCACAAAACAATATGGCGGTGTAGCTCAGCTGGCTAGAGCGTACGGTTCATACCCGTGAGGTCGGGGGTTCGATCCCCTCCGCCGCTACCATATTTGTTAGGCCCGTTGGTCAAGCGGTTAAGACACCGCCCTTTCACGGCGGTAACACGGGTTCGAATCCCGTACGGGTCATACTGAAAAATCGGTTTCTGTAACAGAAACCGATTTT
This sequence comes from Bacillus sp. FSL K6-1012, assembly GCF_037964915.1. Classification (NCBI taxonomy): domain Bacteria; kingdom Bacillati; phylum Bacillota; class Bacilli; order Caryophanales; family Bacillaceae; genus Bacillus; species Bacillus sp. FSL K6-1012. The sequence continues at coordinate 69,865 of NZ_CP150175.1, forward strand.
TTTCATTTTTAGACATCTTTCTGGAAATTCTCCGCATAAACGAATTTCAGGGCAGAAACCGTCGAAGACTTCTTTGGTATAGTTACCTTCTTTTGACAAAATCCTATCTGTGCTTTCGCTATAATGACAGGCAACGAATATAACAGGTGGGAGATGAGAGAAATGGAAAAAGCAGAAAGAAGAGTGAACGGGCCAATGGCGGGACAAGCTTTTGAAAAACTCCAATCGTTTTTTAACAGGGGAGCGAAGCTGGTGACTCATCATTTGCATTCACTGTTTTTCTATAAAGGATTCATTTATGTCGTCATCGGGTTTTTGCTTGGACGAGCTTTCATATTATCCGAGGTCCTTCCTTTCGCCCTTCCTTTCTTTGGGGCAATGCTTCTGATCAGAAGAGACAAGGCGCTGTATGCAGTGCTGGCTGTGCTTGCAGGTGCAATGACAATTTCTCCGAAGCACTCATTACTCATATTAGCGGCGTTGCTTGCATTCTTCGTGTTTTCTAAAGTAGCATCCTTCATCACAGATGATCGTGTGAAAGCCCTTCCGATTGTCGTGTTCTTCTCCATGGCGGCGGCAAGAGCGGGTTTTGTTTACGCTCAGAATGGCGCGTTTACAACCTATGATTATGTGATGGCTGTTGTAGAAGCGGGGCTGTCCTTTATTTTAACGCTGATTTTCCTCCAAAGCCTTCCGATTTTCACAGTGAAGAAAGTAAAACAATCCTTAAAAATAGAAGAAATCATTTGTTTTATGATTCTGATTGCTTCGGTGCTGACTGGACTTGCAGGCTTGTCCTATCAAGGGATGCAGGCAGAACATATCCTGGCCCGTTATGTTGTATTAAGCTTTTCCTTCATCGGCGGTGCAAGCATCGGCTGTACAGTGGGTGTCGTGACAGGCCTGATTCTCGGCTTAGCCAATATCGGAAATCTCTATCAAATGAGTCTGCTCGCATTTTCTGGCTTATTAGGCGGCTTGCTGAAAGAAGGAAAAAAAGCAGGTGCGGCAATCGGGCTGATTATCGGATCGCTTCTTATTTCTTTATATGGAGAAGGCTCTGCCGGTCTGATGACAACGCTCTATGAGTCATTGATAGCAGTCGGCCTGTTTCTGCTTACGCCTCAGTCCATCACAAGAAAAGTGGCGAGATATATTCCGGGTACTGTGGAACATCTTCAGGAGCAGCAGCAATACGCGAGAAAAATCAGAGATGTCACTGCTCAAAAGGTGGATCAGTTCTCCAATGTATTTCATGCATTGTCAGAAAGCTTTGCAACCTTTTATCAAGCGTCTGACGAACAAACAGATGACAGCGAAGTCGATCTGTTTTTAAGTAAAATTACGGAGCATTCCTGTCAAACGTGCTACAAGAAAAACAGGTGCTGGGTTCAGAACTTTGATAAAACATATGATTTAATGAAACAAGTTATGCTTGAAACAGAGGAAAAAGAGTATGCTTCAAACCGAAGGCTGAAAAAAGAGTTTCACCAGTACTGCTCTAAATCACGTCAGGTTGAAGAGTTGATAGAGGATGAACTTGCCTATCATCATGCGCATTTAACCCTTAAGAAAAAAGTGCAGGACAGCAGGCGGCTTGTGGCTGAACAGCTCTTGGGTGTTTCAGAGGTCATGGCAGACTTTTCTCGGGAAATAAAAAGGGAGAGGGAACAGCACTTTATCCAAGAAGAACAAATTATTGAGGCTCTTCAGCATTTTGGAATAGAGATTCAGCAGGTGGAAATTTACAGCCTTGAACAGGGGAACATTGATATTGAAATGACAATCCCATTCAGCGGGCATGGAGAAAGTGAAAAAATCATAGCGCCTATGCTTTCTGACATTTTGGAAGAGCAAGTTCTCGTGAAAGCCGAGCAGCATTCGCCGCATCCAAATGGATACAGCCATGTCGCGTTTGGATCAACAAAATCGTACAGAGTGTCTACGGGTGCGGCTCATGCAGCGAAGGGCGGCGGCCTTGTCTCCGGCGACAGCTACAGCATGATGGAGCTGGGCGCAAGAAAATATGCAGCTGCTATCAGCGACGGCATGGGCAATGGCGCGAGGGCTCACTTTGAAAGCAATGAAACGATTAAACTTCTTGAAAAGATCCTTGAATCAGGAATTGATGAAAAAATAGCAATCAAAACGATCAACAGCATACTGTCTCTGCGGACAACGGATGAAATATATTCCACGCTCGATCTTTCTATTATCGACCTTCAGGATGCGAGCTGTAAGTTTTTAAAGGTTGGATCAACACCGAGCTTTATCAAACGGGGTGAGCAGGTGATGAAAGTCCAAGCGAGCAATCTGCCAATCGGCATTATTAACGAATTCGACGTTGAGGTTGTGAGTGAGCAGCTGAAGGCGGGAGACCTCCTGATCATGATGAGTGACGGTATTTTCGAAGGCCCTAAACACGTGGAAAATCATGATTTATGGATGAAGCGCAAAATGAAAGGGTTAAAAACAGATGATCCGCAGGAAATTGCTGACTTACTCATGGAGGAAGTGATTCGCACAAGATCAGGCCAAATTGATGATGATATGACGGTTGTTGTCGTCCGAATTGATCACAATACACCAAAGTGGGCGTCTATTCCCGTTCCGGCCATCTTTCAAAGCAAACAAGAAATTTCATAACGCTTCCGTATAAATCAATTTTCTTCTGGCGAAGATGGAACTATATGAATCTGAGAATCATCGTATTCTCCAGGAGGAATGAATGTGAACAACGGACGTTTAAATCAAATTCTGCTGATAACGGATGGCTGCTCAAATCATGGTGAAGATCCGCTTGCTATGGCTGCTTTTGCTAAAGAGCAAGGGATTACAGTAAATGTCATAGGTATAATGGAAGAAAACAAAATTGACCACGAGGCTATGAAAGAAGTCGAAGGGATTGCGCTTGCTGGAGGCGGCGTGCATCAGGTCGTTTACGCATCACAGCTTTCGCAAACGGTTCAAATGGTAACGAAAAAAGCAATGACGCAAACCCTGCAAGGGGTGGTAAATCAAGAACTGAAGCAAATCCTGGGAAAGAATGTGGAAATGGAGGAGCTTTCTCCGGAAAAACGCGGCGAAGTCATGGAAGTGGTGGATGAACTGGGAGAGACGGTGCATCTTCAGGTTTTGGTTCTCGTTGATACAAGCGCGAGTATGGCGCCAAAGCTGCCTACAGTGAAAGAAGCGCTGATTGACTTGTCCGTGAGTCTTAACTCCCGAATAGGGAATAACGAATTTGCGATGTGTATATTTCCCGGGAAAAAACAGGAGGTCGAGCTTGTGCTAAATTGGACACCGAAGTTGCAATCTCTTTCCACACTCTTTGCGAAGCTATCGACAGGCGGCATCACGCCGACAGGTCCGGCGATTCGTGAAGCGACACAGCAATTCGAAAAAATCCGCTCAAGAAGGAGCATGCTGGCAGATGATGAACGACACTTTGACGAGTTTGGCATGTAGCCTCAAGCCGGGAACGAGAGTAAAGGGTAAGTGGAATGGAAATACTTACACACTGCGTAAACAGCTTGGAAAAGGGGCCAATGGAATTGTGTATTTGGCAGAAGCATCAGATGGACATGTTGCCTTAAAGGTAAGTGATGACAGCCTGTCTATTACTTCTGAAGTGAATGTCTTAAAATCTTTTTCTAAGGCCCAGTCCGTAACGATGGGGCCTTCTTTTTTTGACACTGATGATGCCTTTATTCCCAGTGCTAATACAAAGGTTTCATTTTATGCAATGGAATACATAAAAGGCCCGTTGCTTTTACAATTCGTCAGTGACAAAGGAGCAGAATGGATTCCGGTCTTGATGATTCAGCTGTTAACCAGCTTATCCGTGCTTCATCAGCAAGGGTGGATATTCGGCGACCTTAAGCCGGATAATCTGATTGTCACCGGTCCGCCAGCCAGAATCCGCTGCATAGATGTAGGCGGAACAACCAAGGAGGGCCGAGCGATAAAAGAGTATACCGAGTTTTACGACAGAGGATATTGGGGGTATGGGACAAGAAAAGCAGAGCCCTCTTACGACTTGTTTGCGGTTGCTATGATTATGATCAACTGTGTACATAAAAAGGAATTCAAAAAAACAAGCCAGCCAAAGGAACAGCTGCGATCTTTAATCGAAGGCAGTCCGGTGTTGCAAAAGTATAAAAAAGTGCTTATTTCTGCTTTAAATGGCCATTATGATTCCGCTGACGAGATGAAAAGAGAGATGCTCGCAGCAGGGCAAAAGGCAGCGCAAAGAAAACAGGCCGGAAAAACGCCAACTTCGGCGCAACCTATCTCAAGACAAAGACAGCAAAAAATGCGCCAGGGAAAAGTAACACAGACGAGATATGCACCTAAAAAGAAGGGCGCTAAGTCCGGAGGGTTATTCGAAACCGCTCTTATCGTAATCAGTGTTTTGGCGCTTTATTTCGCTTACATTATCTTTTTCCTTATTTGACAGCCGCAATCTGCAATACCCATGCTTCTTCTTTGCTTGGAAGGATTGAAAGTGATAGGATATGAATATCTTTAAAATACCTGCTCATTGTGAGGAGGACATTGTGAACAGTGTCAAAGATTTTTTTATCAAACACAATCTTACGTTAAAAGGGGCGACAATTATTGTAGGCGTTTCCGGCGGTCCGGATTCGATGGCTCTCCTTCACGCGCTTCATGCGTTATACGGCCGTTCAGCCAATGTGATTGCGGCTCACGTAGACCACCGGTTCAGAGGGGCACAATCTGAGGAAGACATGCGTTTTGTCCAAGCATATTGTGAGGCTGAACAGATCAAATGTGAAACGGCTCAAATCAATGTAACTGCGTATGCTGAGAAAAACGGTCTCAACAAGCAGGCAGCTGCCCGTGATTGCCGATATCAGTTTTTTAAGGAAGTGATGTCCAAGCATCAAGCGGATTATCTTGCACTTGCTCATCATGGAGATGATCAGGTTGAAACAATGCTTATGAGACTGGCCAAAGGCATACTCGGAGCTGGACTTGCCGGCATGCAGCCGGTAAGACGGTTTGAAACGGGACAGATGATCAGACCATTTCTAGCCATTACAAAAGAAGAGATTCTTCATTATTGCCATGAAAACGCTTTGAGCTACCGGACGGACGAAAGCAACGCCAAAGATGATTACACTAGAAACAGATTCAGAAAAGCAGTGCTCCCTTTTTTGAAACAGGAATCACCGGATGTGCATAAAAGGTTTCAGAAAGTAAGCGAAGCACTGACTGAAGATGAGCAATTCTTACAGTCATTAACGAAAGAAGAAATGAATAAAGTAATCACAAGCCAGTCTAAAATATCAGTTGAAATCAATTCCTCTCAATTGCTTGCCCTCCCGATGCCTTTACAAAGAAGAGGAGTTCAACTAATATTAAACTATCTTTATGAAAACGTTCCATCATCCTTTTCAGCTCATCATATTCAGCAGTTTTTAGATTGGGCGGATAAGGGCGGTCCTTCAGGAGTACTGGACTTTCCGAAAGGACTGAAGGTGGTCAAATCATATCAGACATGTTTGTTTACATTTGAACAATGGCAGTGCAAAAATGTTCCCTTTGAATATCAAATAAGCGGAGCTGCCGATGAGACGGCAGTGCTCCCAAACGGATTTCTGATAGAGGCAAAGCGTAACGCGGAATCTCTTGAAGGTCATGGGAATTCTGTTTTTATTACAAGTCAAGATAAGGTGAGATTTCCCTTGACGATCCGGACAAGAAAAGCCGGCGATCGGATAAAACTAAAAGGGATGAACGGCTCGAAAAAGGTAAAGGATATATTTATTGATAAGAAATTGCCTCTGCAAGAAAGAGACAACTGGCCGGTTGTGACGGATGCAAGCGGTGAAATTATCTGGATACCGGGCTTGAAAAAATCCATTTTTGAAGATCTTGTGATTCCAAACAGTGACCGCATTGTATTACAATATAGACAGCATGAAAAGTGTAGGGGGCAAGCATAATCATGATGAAACATGATATTGAAACAGTTCTGATCTCAGAGGAAGAGATACAAGAGAAAGTAAAAGAGTTAGGTGCAGACTTAACAAGCGAGTATCAAGATAAATTTCCGTTGGCAATCGGTGTGTTAAAAGGAGCTCTTCCTTTTATGGCGGATCTTATCAAGTATATTGATACATATTTGGAAATGGATTTCATGGATGTATCAAGCTACGGAAAATCTACGGTTTCATCTGGAGAAGTAAAAATCATTAAAGATTTGGATACATCTGTAGAGGGCCGGGACATCTTAATTATTGAAGATATCATCGACAGTGGGTTAACCTTAAGTTATCTAGTAGAGCTCTTCCGATACCGTAAAGCAAAATCAATTAAGATTGTTACCCTTTTGGATAAACCAAGCGGAAGAAAAGCGGACATTAAAGCAGACTTCGTCGGCTTTAAAGTTCCTGACGCGTTTGTAGTGGGTTACGGACTTGATTATGCTGAGCGCTATCGCAATCTGCCTTATATCGGAGTGTTAAAACCGGCAGTTTATGAAAGCTGATCGGCAGCCTGCTTCCGAGATGGTTATTGGTTGTATTGGAATGATTTTCTATGGTACTATTGAACATAGTTGTGCTTACTGTGGGAGGAGGTAAGGAATGAATCGGGTCTTCCGTAATACCATTTTTTATTTACTTATTTTATTAGTAGTAATCGGGGTTGTGAGCTACTTCCAGACCTCAAATCCGAAAACAGAAAATATGTCGTACAGCACGTTCATCAAAAACCTGGATGACGGGAAAGTTGATAGCGTGTCGGTTCAGCCTGTCAGAGGTGTTTATGAGGTAAAAGGACAGCTGAAAAATTACGACAAGGATCAATACTTTTTGACTCATGTTCCTGAAGGAAAGGGAGCAGACCAGATCTTTAATGCTATAAAAAAGACAGATGTAAAGGTTGATCCCGCTCAAGAAACAAGCGGATGGGTGACGTTCCTGACGACCATCATCCCATTTGTCATTATCTTTATTCTGTTCTTCTTCCTGCTCAATCAAGCTCAAGGCGGCGGCAGCCGTGTCATGAACTTTGGTAAGAGTAAGGCGAAGCTATATACAGAGGAAAAGAAACGCGTCAAATTTAAAGACGTTGCAGGGGCAGACGAGGAGAAACAAGAACTTGTGGAAGTTGTTGAATTTCTGAAAGATCCCCGCAAGTTTGCCGAGCTTGGCGCAAGAATCCCTAAAGGTGTGCTTTTAGTCGGACCTCCGGGTACCGGTAAAACACTTCTTGCAAGAGCATCAGCCGGTGAAGCAGGTGTACCATTCTTCAGCATCAGCGGATCTGATTTCGTTGAAATGTTTGTAGGTGTCGGTGCTTCCCGTGTGCGTGACTTGTTCGAAAACGCGAAAAAGAATGCGCCTTGTTTGATCTTCATTGATGAAATTGACGCAGTCGGACGCCAGCGTGGAGCGGGTCTCGGCGGCGGACACGATGAACGTGAACAGACGCTCAACCAATTGCTTGTTGAAATGGACGGATTCAGTGCCAATGAAGGAATTATCATCATTGCCGCAACGAACCGTGCGGACATCTTGGACCCAGCCTTACTTCGTCCGGGACGTTTTGACCGTCAAATCACAGTGGACCGCCCAGATGTAATTGGACGTGAAGCTGTATTGAAAGTCCATGCGAGAAATAAACCGCTGGATGAAACGGTAAATCTGAAATCGATTGCCATGAGAACACCTGGTTTCTCAGGCGCTGACTTAGAAAACCTATTGAATGAAGCTGCTCTTGTGGCGGCTCGTCAAAACAAGAAAAAAATCGATGCTCGCGACATTGATGAAGCTACGGACCGTGTTATTGCCGGACCAGCTAAGAAAAGCCGCGTCATCTCCAAGAAAGAACGTAATATCGTGGCATATCACGAAGGCGGACACACCGTTATCGGACTCGTTTTAGATGAGGCTGATATGGTTCATAAAGTAACGATTGTTCCTCGGGGCCAGGCTGGCGGTTATGCAGTTATGCTTCCAAGAGAAGACCGTTACTTCCAGACAAAGCCGGAGCTGCTTGATAAAATTGTTGGTCTCTTGGGCGGGCGTGTTGCTGAAGAAATTATCTTTGGCGAAGTCAGCACAGGAGCGCACAATGACTTCCAGCGTGCGACAAATATTGCAAGACGAATGGTTACAGAATTCGGTATGTCAGAAAAACTGGGACCGCTGCAATTTGGACAGTCTCAGGGTGGCCAGGTATTCTTAGGCCGTGATTTCAACAACGAACAAAACTACAGTGATCAAATTGCCTACGAAATTGATCAGGAAATTCAGCGCATTATCAAAGAGTGTTACGAGCGTGCGAAAACAATCCTGACAGAAAATCGTGACAAGCTTGAATTGATTGCTCAGACGCTTCTGGAAGTTGAAACACTGGATGCTGAACAAATCAAACATCTTGTCGATCACGGAACATTGCCTGAGCGTAAGTTCTCTGATGATGAGAAGAACGATGATGTCAAAGTAAACATTCTGTCAAAAACAGAAGAAGAAAAGAAAGACGATACGAAAGAGTAACGCTTTCTGATAAAAACTGCCGGCTGACGCTGGCAGTTTTTTTATGTGAATCCCGCCTCTGCTGCTCCTCTTTTCAATCATCCAATTATGGTATCGATTTGTTTACAAATGAGCCGCCGATCGTGTATGGTATTGTAGAATGTTTGTAAAAGTAATGATAGAGAAACTATTCAAAAGTGGTGATAGAGGTTGTTACTTGTTATTGATGTGGGGAACACCAATACTGTACTTGGTGTATATCATGAGGGTGAATTAGAATATCACTGGCGTATAGAAACAAGCAGGCATAAAACAGAAGATGAGTTTGGGATGATTCTGCGCTCTTTATTTGATCATTCAGGTCTCATGTTTGAACAAATAGAAGGCATTATTATTTCTTCAGTTGTGCCGCCAATCATGTTTGCGTTAGAGAGAATGTGCACAAAATACTTTCATATCGAACCGCAAATTGTCGGTCCTGGTATGAAAACCGGTTTAAATATAAAGTACGACAATCCGAAAGAAGTAGGCGCTGACAGAATCGTAAATGCTGTTGCGGCCATTCACTTGTACGGCAATCCTTTGATTGTTGTTGATTTCGGTACAGCCACAACGTACTGTTATATCGATGAAAACAAACAATATATGGGCGGAGCGATTGCGCCTGGAATTACAATTTCGACTGAGGCGCTGTACTCGCGTGCGGCGAAGCTTCCGCGTATTGAAATCGCCCGGCCTGACAATATTATCGGAAAAAGCACTGTAAGCGCGATGCAATCAGGGATTTTATTTGGCTATGTTGGCCAAGTGGAAGGAATCGTAAAACGAATGAAATGGCAGGCAAAACAAGAACCGAAAGTCATTGCGACAGGCGGTCTTGCGCCATTAATCGCAAACGAATCAGATTGTATAGACATCGTTGATCCATTCTTAACCCTAAAAGGGCTGGAATTGATTTATGAACGAAACCGCGTGGGAAGTGTATAGGAGGTTTTGCAATGGATTATTTAGTAAAAGCGCTGGCGTATGACGGAAAAGTTCGCGCATATGCTGCAAAAACGACAGATATGGTGAATGAAGGACAGAGACGGCATGATACATGGCCGACAGCATCCGCTGCACTGGGCCGTACAATGACAGCTTCACTAATGCTTGGTTCTATGCTGAAAGGTGATGATAAGCTGACAGTGAAAGTGGAAGGCGGCGGGCCAATCGGCGCGATTGTTGCTGATGCGAATGCTAAAGGGGAAGTCAGGGCATATGTCTCAAACCCGCATGTTCATTTTGACTTGAATGAACACGGCAAGCTGGATGTCAGACGAGCTGTTGGAACAGATGGAACATTAAGTGTTGTAAAAGATTTAGGCCTGCGCGAGTTCTTCACAGGGCAAGTAGAAATCGTTTCCGGAGAACTGGGGGAAGATTTTACGTACTATCTTGTATCATCGGAGCAGGTTCCTTCTTCTGTAGGTGTCGGCGTGCTTGTTAACCCAGACAACACCATTTTGGCGGCAGGAGGTTTCATTCTTCAGCTCCTTCCGGGAACAGATGATGAAACCATTACAAAAATTGAACAGCGTTTATCTGTAGTAGAACCTATTTCTAAACTGATTCAAAAAGGGCTTGCACCGGAAGAAATTTTGGAAGAAGTCTTAGGAGAAAAGCCTGAGATTTTGGAAACCATGCCTGTTAAATTCCATTGCCCTTGTTCAAAAGAGCGTTTTGAAACAGCCGTTTTAGGACTAGGCAAAAAAGAAATTCAAGATATGATAGAAGAAGATGGACAAGCCGAAGCAGTATGCCATTTTTGTAATGAAAAGTACTTATTTACAAAAGAAGAGCTGGAAGAGCTTCGAGATCAAACGACCCGCTAAGCTCTTTAGCGGGTTTTTTGAATTTAAGAAAAGGGGCTGACAGTAAATTTGAAATCAAGAACAATCTGGACAATCATTTGGGGCGCGCTGCTGGTATGCTGTATCGCAGTGGCATATACACTGACGAAATCTCAAGCCAGTGCTTCCCCGTCCGACGAGTCCATTGCTACTATTGGAGGCAAAAGCGTCACAAGAGAAGAATGGCTGAAGGAAATGGAAGATGAATACGGAAAATCAACACTTGAAGATATGATCAATGTCCGAGTGGTAGAGCAGCTTGCCAAAAAGAACAATCTCAAAGTATCTAAAAGTGAAATTGATCGGGAATTTCTGCTGATTAAGGCGGTGAATAATTCATTTTACGAAGACGAGCATACAACTGAAAAAGAGTGGAAAGACCAAATTCGCTATAATATTCTTCTTGAGGAATTATTAACAAAGGATATTGATATTTCAAAGACAGAAATGAAATCATTTTATAATCAAAATAAAGAACTGTATCAGTTTGATGATTCGTATCGTATTCGGCATATTGTTGTAAAGGATGAAGAGGAAGCCAAACAAGTTTTAAAAGAGCTTGAAGGCGGCTCGAGCTTTGAAGCTGTTGCGGCGGAACGGTCCACAGACAGGTATACGTCACCGTACGGGGGAGATTTAGGGTTTGTCACCGAGGCATCAGACAACATTCCGTCATCATACATTGAAGAAGCAAAGACACTAAAACAAGATAAATGGTCAAACGAACCGATAAAGGTAAACAACGGTTATGCAATTATACAACTGAAAGAAAAGTTAAATGCGAGAACGTTCTCATATGATGAAGTGAAGAATCAGATTAAACGCCAGATCGCAATGGACCAGTTAGGTGATAAAGCAACTGTAAAATCGCTTTGGAAAGAAGCTGACGTGTCTTGGTTCTATGGGGAAAAAAGTACTAAATGATTGACAAAAAATTTTGAAATTGATAGATTATATACATAATACCAATACAAATAGTCGGAAATTGAGGTGTCGAGAATGGTACGTGTAGCAAACTCCATTACTGAATTAATTGGGAATACGCCAATCGTTAAATTAAATCGCCTTGTTGATGAAAACAGTGCGGATGTATATTTGAAGCTTGAATACATGAACCCTGGAAGCAGTGTAAAAGACCGTATCGGTTTAGCGATGATTGAAGCGGCTGAAAAAGAAGGGAAATTAAAAGCTGGCGATACAATCATTGAACCGACAAGCGGAAATACAGGAATCGGGCTGGCAATGGTTGCTGCTGCTAAAGGTTTAAAAGCGATTTTGGTTATGCCTGACACAATGAGCATGGAGCGCCGCAACCTTCTTCGCGCATATGGTGCTGAGCTTGTGCTGACTCCGGGTGCGGAAGGCATGAAAGGCGCCATTAAGAAAGCGGAGGAGCTTGCTGAAAAACACGGATACTTCGTGCCGCAGCAGTTTAACAATCCATCGAACCCTGAAATCCATCGCCAAACAACAGGTAAAGAAATCGTTGAGCAATTCGGTGATGACCAGCTTGATGCATTTGTAGCCGGAATCGGAACAGGCGGAACGATTACAGGAGCGGGTGAAGTCCTGAAGGAAGCATATCCTTCCGTCAAAATCTACGCTGTTGAACCGTCAGATTCCCCAGTGCTTTCAGGAGGAAAACCAGGCCCTCATAAAATTCAGGGAATCGGAGCTGGCTTTGTGCCCGACATCTTAAACACTGAAGTATACGATGAAATTTTCCCTGTGAAGAATGAAGAAGCATTTGAATATGCACGCAGAGCTGCACGTGAAGAAGGAATTCTCGGAGGCATCTCATCAGGTGCGGCCATTTATGCTGCTATTGAAGTAGCGAAAAAACTCGGAAAGGGCAAAAAAGTATTAGCTATCATTCCGAGTAACGGCGAACGTTATTTGAGTACGCCGCTGTATCAATTCGATTAAAAAGCTCGAAAAAACTCCCGGTGCACGGGAGTTTTTTTATTTGTGCATCAAATATGCCGTGTCCGCGACGAATCTTATCCTTGGAAGAGAAATTCACTTTTTTCACTCATGATATTGCTTTACAATAAAAAAAGCAGAAAAAGAAAACAGAGGAATGATATAAATGGCACAACGCAGACCGGCAGGCAGAAAAGTACCTTTTCAAAAAGATTCATTCTTGCAACAATATGAGAAACTTTCACAATCCAGAAAACAGCACGTGCTTCTTGAAAGTGCAAGAGGCGGCAGATACAGTATAGCCGGTCTTGATCCAATTGCGGCTGTCAAGGGAAAAGACGGAATTACAACCATTAAGCATGGGGATGAGACACTGTTTAAAGAGGGTGACCCATTACGCGCCTTCCACAGTTGGTTTAAAACGCTGGAAACAGAAACGGATGAAGAATTGCCTGATTTTCAAGGGGGAGCAATCGGCTTTCTTAGCTATGATTACGCACGCTACATTGAAAATTTTAAAATGCTCTCATTAGATGACCTGGAGACACCTGATATCTATTTTCTTGTCTTTGATGATATCGCCGTCTATGACCATGAAGAACAGGCTCTTTGGCTGGTCACTCATGTGAATGATGAGAACGAATCAGCGGACGAAAAGCTGTCCCAGCTCGAACATATGTGGCTGACTGAGCTTCCCGGTGAGCCGTTACAAGAGATGACATATACAGCTGACGGTTCCTTTGCAGCGCCTTTTACTGAAGAAGGCTTTTCTCAGGCTGTAGAGAAAATCAAGCAATACATTGCCAGCGGAGATGTTTTTCAAGTCAATCTATCGATCAGGCAGTCGCAGCCGCTGTCTGCTCACCCGTATGAGATCTACAAAAAGCTGAGAGAAGTGAATCCTTCTCCATATATGGCATATTTAGAAACACCAGATTTCCAAATTATTTGCGGATCTCCTGAACTTCTTGTCAGCAAAAAGGGCAAACTGTTAGAGACAAGACCGATCGCGGGCACTCGTTCCAGAGGGAAAACGGATGAGGAAGACGAAGCGCTCGCAAATGAATTAATCCATAATGAAAAAGAACGCGCTGAGCATGTCATGCTGGTTGATCTAGAACGAAATGATCTCGGCAGAGTTTCCCGTTACGGATCAGTGCGGGTTAATGAATTCATGGCAATTGAAAAATACTCCCACGTCATGCACATTGTGTCTAATGTCCAAGGTGAACTGCAGGATGGATACGACGCTGTAGATATTATTCATGCTGTATTTCCTGGAGGAACGATTACAGGTGCTCCTAAAGTAAGGACAATGGAAATTATAGAAGAACTTGAGCCGACACGCCGTGGGCTTTATACTGGATCTATAGGGTGGTTTGGGTATAATCAGGATCTTCAGTTTAATATCGTGATCCGAACCATTTATGCAGCCGGAGGGCAGGCGTTTATGCAATCCGGAGCAGGGGTTGTGATTGATTCTGTACCTAAGCATGAATACAGAGAATCATTCAAAAAAGCTTTTGCGATGCAAAAGGCGTTAGAGCTGAGCGAAGCAGAGACAAAAATTAGATGAGGTGAGCGGAGAAATGATTTTAATGATTGATAACTATGATTCTTTCACGTACAACTTAGTACAGTATTTGGGCGAGCTTGGAGAAGAGCTGATTGTAAAACGCAATGACGATATCACAATAGAGCAAATTGAAGAACTGTCACCGGATTTCTTAATGATTTCACCCGGACCGTGCAGTCCTGATGAAGCTGGAATCAGCCTTGAAGCAATTAAATACTTCGCAGGCAAAATTCCCATTTTTGGCGTGTGTCTCGGACATCAGTCTATCGCACAGGTGTTTGGCGGAGACGTGGTCAGAGCAGAGCGGCTGATGCACGGAAAAACCTCAGAAATCGAGCATGACGGCAAGACGATCTTTAAAGGTTTGCAAAACCCGCTTGTGGCGACACGATACCACTCACTGATCGTAAAACCTGAGACGCTGCCAAGCTGTTTCACAGTAACCGCACAAACAAAAGAAGGAGAAATCATGGCTATTCGGCACAATGATCTTCCGATAGAAGGCGTTCAATTTCATCCAGAGTCTATTATGACTTCCTTTGGAAAAGAAATGCTCAGAAATTTTATTGAAACGTACCGCAAGGAAGTCATTGCGTGATGATATATGTAAACGGCCGATTTATAGAGGAGAAAGATGCAGTTCTTTCTCCTTTTGACCATGGTTTTTTATATGGGATCGGTGTTTTTGAGACCTTCAGGCTTTATGAAGGCCGGCCGTTCCTGCTTGATTGGCATATAGAACGGCTTGAACGCGCACTTAAGGATCTGCAAATCGAATACACTGTGACAAAACAAGAGATGATTGAAATGCTGGACAAGCTGCTCGGGCTGAATGATATCAAAGACGGCAATGCCCGCGTCAGGCTGAACATATCAGCCGGCATCAGTGATAAAGGTTTCGCTGCTCAAACTTACGATAACCCGACTGTCTTATGTTTTGTTAACCAGCTAAAACCAGAAAGTCTTCCTTTGCAAAAGGAAGGAAAGGTTTTATCGATACGGAGAAACACACCGGAGGGGCCGTTCCGGTTAAAATCACATCACTATTTAAATAATATGTATGCGAAACGGGAGATCGGAAATGATCCGCGGTTTGAAGGGATCTTTTTAACGGAGGATTGCGCTGTAGCAGAGGGCATCATTTCAAATGTCTTCTGGAGAAAAGGCAGCTCTATCTATACACCATCACTTGATACCGGAATTCTTGACGGCGTCACGAGACGTTTTGTCATGGAGAACGCAAAGAAAATAGGGATGGATGTCAAAACAGGCCGCTACCAGCTTGAAGCCCTTTTGACGGCAGATGAAGCATGGATGACCAACTCGGTTCTTGAGATCATTCCGTTTTCTAAAATAGAAGAAGTGAACTATCCGGGCCAAAACGGAGAAATAACTTCCGCTTTACAAACGCTATACCACCAAGAAATAAAGAACATGAATTCATGACAGGGAGGAAGAGAATGGCGCGGCAAACGATAGACCAAACACAAGTAATCCATACCAAACCCAGCGCATTATCATATCGAGAAAAGACGCTGGTGATGGGTATTTTAAACGTAACGCCTGACTCTTTCTCGGATGGCGGAAAATATGACAGCCTGGACAATGCCCTGTTGCATGCGAAAGAGATGATTGATGACGGTGCGCATATCATTGATATCGGAGGCGAATCGACAAGACCCGGCGCCGAATATGTGTCCGAGGACGAAGAAATGTCCAGAGTGATTCCTGTGATTGAGCGGATTACAAAAGAGCTCGCAGTGCCGATCTCTGTAGATACGTACAAGGCTTCTGTCGCAGATGAAGCTGTTAAAGCCGGCGCTTCAATCATCAATGATATTTGGGGAGCAAAGTATGACCCGAAAATGGCTTCTGTGGCAGCTGAACACAATGTGCCGATCGTTCTCATGCATAACCGCAAAGAGAGAAACTACAACGACTTAATACCGGATATGCTGTCGGACTTAATGGAAAGTGTAAAGATTGCTGTTGAAGCAGGTGTAGAGGAAAAGAACATTATCCTCGATCCCGGTATTGGTTTTGCGAAGGACTATCACGATAATCTGGCAGTCATGAACAAACTCGAAGTTTTCAGCGGACTTGGCTATCCGGTTCTTCTTGCAACCTCCCGAAAAAGATTTATCGGCCGTGTCCTGGATCTTCCGCCTGAGGAGCGGGCTGAGGGCACAGGCGCAACCGTGTGTCTAGGCATTCAAAAAGGCTGTGACATTGTGAGAGTCCATGATGTAAAACAAATAGCCAGAATGGCGAAAATGATGGATGCAATGCTGAACAAGGGAGGGATGCATCATGGATAAAGTCTACGTAGAAGGCATGGAGTTTTACGGCTATCACGGTGTGTTAAAAGAGGAGAACAAGCTCGGACAGCGTTTTAAAGTCGATTTAACCGCAGAATTGGATTTAAGCAAAGCCGGACAAACAGACGACCTTGAGAAAACCATTAACTATGCCGAGCTTTACCACGTATGTAAAGATATCGTCGAAGGTGAGCCTGTGAAACTAGTGGAAACACTGGCAGAACGTATTGCGGACACTGTCCTGAAGAAATTTCATCAGGTGCAGCAATGTACTGTAAAAGTGATTAAGCCAGATCCGCCAATTCCCGGCCACTATAAATCAGTAGCAATAGAAATCACGAGAAAAAAATCATGAACAATACAGCTTATATAGCACTTGGATCTAATATTGGAGATAGAGAAACGTATTTACGGCGAGCGGTGGCGATGCTGCATCAACATGAGGCAGTGACAGTCACAAAAGTGTCTTCTATTTACGAAACAGACCCAGTCGGATACGAAGCTCAAGATGAATTTTTAAATGTGGCAGTTGAAATCGAGACGTCGCTGAATCCGTTTCAGCTCCTGGAGCTCACGCAGCATATAGAAAATGAATTAGGCAGGACGAGAGAAGTCAGATGGGGTCCGCGGACGGCAGACCTTGACATTTTACTGTTTAATCGTGAAAATATTGAAACAGAGCAACTAATTGTTCCGCATCCGAGAATGTATGAGCGTTTATTTGTCCTCGCGCCGCTTGCGGAAATATGCACGCGGGTTGAAAAAGAGGCAAAAAGCGCGGAAACCGACCAAGAAGGTGTAAGAGTATGGAAGCAGAAATCTGGGGTAGACGAATTCGTGCATTCAGAAAGCTGAAAGGTTATACTCAAGAAGGATTTGCGAAAGCGTTAGGTATATCAGTTTCTATTCTCGGCGAAATTGAACGCGGAAACCGATTGCCGTCAGCTGCCATCATTCAAAGTGCAGCAGATGTTTTAAATATAAGCGCGGACGAATTAGCGCCGCCAGAAAATAATAACAAATGAAAGGAGGGGAAAAATGTTTAAAATCGGTGATATTCAATTAAAAAACCGGGTTGTGCTGGCCCCTATGGCTGGTGTCTGCAACTCAGCATTCAGATTGACTGTAAAGGAATTCGGAGCCGGATTGGTCTGCGCTGAAATGATCAGTGACAAAGCGATCCTTTACAACAATGCCAAAACAATGGGTATGCTTTACATTGATGAACGTGAAAAACCGCTCAGCCTTCAAATCTTCGGAGGAAAAAAGGAAACCCTTGTGGAAGCGGCGAAGTTTGTAGACCAGAACACAACTGCTGATATCATTGATATTAACATGGGATGCCCAGTACCAAAGATTACAAAATGTGATGCGGGAGCAAAATGGCTTCTCGATCCCGATAAGATTTATGAAATGGTTTCTGCAGTAGTGGATGCCGTCGATAAACCAGTCACAGTGAAAATGAGAATGGGCTGGGATGAAGACCATATTTTCGCGGTGAAAAACGCACAGGCTGTCGAGCGTGCGGGCGGAAAAGCAGTTGCGCTTCACGGCCGTACAAGAGTGCAGATGTACGAAGGAACTGCAAACTGGGATATTATCAAAGAAGTAAAACAATCTGTATCGATTCCGGTTATCGGGAACGGCGATGTCAAGACGCCGCAGGATGCTAAGCGTATGCTTGATGAAACAGGAGTAGACGGGGTCATGATCGGCCGTGCCGCGTTAGGCAATCCGTGGATGATTTACCGTACGGTTCAATACCTTGAAACAGGTGAATTAAAAGAAGAGCCGCAAGTACGCGAAAAAATGGCGGTATGCAAACTGCATCTTGACCGCCTGATTAACTTAAAAGGTGAAAATGTAGCGGTAAGAGAAATGAGAAAACACGCTGCATGGTATCTGAAAGGCATAAGAGGCAATGCGGAGGTTCGTAATGGAATCAATCATTGCGAGACAAGAGAAGAGCTTGTACAGCTTTTAGATGCATTTACTGTTGAAGTTGAGGCAAAAGAGCTTCAAGACGCAAAAGTAGGATAACATTCACCTCTATTTGCTGCTCACTGCCAGTTTTACGCTGGCAGTTTTTCTGCTTTTTTCATGAAACAATATCTGTAATGGAGTGATAACAATGAGTCAAGAAGAGCATAATCATGAAGAATTGAACGACCAGCTGCAAGTCAGACGCGACAAAATGAATCAGATGAGAGAAAACGGTATAGATCCATTCGGCGCACGTTTTGAAAGAACTCATCAATCTGAGCAAATTATTGCGGCATATCAAAATCTAACGAAAGAAGAGTTAGAAGAAAAAGCGATTGAAGTGACAATCGCAGGCCGTATGATGACAAAACGCGGCAAAGGAAAAGCCGGCTTCGCGCACCTTCAGGATTTAGAAGGTCAAATTCAAATCTACGTAAGAAAAGACAGTGTCGGTGACAACCAATATGAAATCTTCAAATCTTCCGACCTTGGCGACCTTATTGGCGTAACCGGAAAAGTGTTCAAAACAAATGTAGGCGAACTGTCTGTAAAAGCAACATCATTTGATTTGCTGACAAAAGCGCTTCGTCCGCTGCCGGATAAATACCATGGTTTAAAAGACGTTGAGCAGCGCTACCGTCAACGTTACTTGGATCTTATCGTAAATCCAGAAAGCAAACATACGTTCATCACACGCAGCAAGATCATTCAAGCGATGAGAAGATACCTTGATGATCATGGATACTTAGAAGTAGAAACACCAACTATGCACAGCATTCCAGGGGGAGCCTCCGCGCGTCCGTTCATTACCCATCATAATGCTTTAGATATTCCGCTCTACATGCGTATTGCGATTGAACTGCATCTGAAACGCTTGATTGTCGGCGGTTTAGAAAAAGTATATGAAATCGGCCGTGTTTTCCGTAATGAAGGCGTCTCTACACGCCATAACCCTGAATTTACAATGATTGAATTATATGAAGCGTATGCTGACTATAAAGATATCATGAGTTTAACTGAAAACCTTGTCGCTCATATCGCACAAGAGGTGCTTGGCACGACGACAATCCAATACGGGGAAGAGCAAATCGAACTGAAACCTGAGTGGAAAAGAATCCATATGGTTGACGCAGTCAAAGAAGCGACAGGCGTTGACTTCTGGGAAGATGTAACTGTTGAGCAAGCCCGTGAATATGCAAAAGAGCATAGTGTAGAGATTAAAGACTCTATGACAGTGGGCCATATTATAAACGAATTCTTCGAACAAAAAATCGAGGAAACGCTTATCCAGCCAACGTTTATTTATGGACATCCAGTAGAAATTTCTCCTCTTGCTAAGAAAAATCCAGAGGATCCGCGCTTCACAGACCGTTTTGAACTGTTTATCGTAGGCCGTGAGCACGCAAATGCATTCACAGAGCTAAATGATCCTATTGATCAAAGAGAACGCTTTGAAGCCCAATTAAAAGAACGAGAAGAGGGTAATGATGAAGCTCATTTAATGGATGAAGACTTCGTTGAAGCCCTGGAGTATGGCATGCCGCCAACAGGAGGCTTAGGCATCGGGATCGATCGCCTGGTCATGCTGCTTACGAATGCTCCTTCGATCCGAGATGTACTGTTATTCCCGCAAATGAGACAGCGCTAATTTAAAAGAGCGTCAACCTTTCTAATAGAAGGATGACGCTCTTTTATAATTCCTTAGTTTTTTCTTCAAAAAACTATTGCACTATTATTTACAAGGTGGTATATTATTATTCGTTGCCGCTAAACAAGGCGATGACAAAAAAACAACTTCAAAAAAAGTTATTGACTTCAATAAGTCAACGAGTTATAATAATAAAGTCGCTTAAACGAAGTGACAAAATGATCTTTGAAAACTAAACAAGACAAAACGTACCTGTTAATTCAAGTTTTATTATAAAATCGCACAGTGATGTGCGTAGTCAGTCAAACTACTTTATCGGAGAGTTTGATCCTGGCTCAGGACGAACGCTGGCGGCGTGCCTAATACATGCAAGTCGAGCGGACAGATGGGAGCTTGCTCCCTGATGTTAGCGGCGGACGGGTGAGTAACACGTGGGTAACCTGCCTGTAAGACTGGGATAACTCCGGGAAACCGGGGCTAATACCGGATGCTTGTTTGAACCGCATGGTTCAAACATAAAAGGTGGCTTCGGCTACCACTTACAGATGGACCCGCGGCGCATTAGCTAGTTGGTGAGGTAATGGCTCACCAAGGCAACGATGCGTAGCCGACCTGAGAGGGTGATCGGCCACACTGGGACTGAGACACGGCCCAGACTCCTACGGGAGGCAGCAGTAGGGAATCTTCCGCAATGGACGAAAGTCTGACGGAGCAACGCCGCGTGAGTGATGAAGGTTTTCGGATCGTAAAGCTCTGTTGTTAGGGAAGAACAAGTACCGTTCGAATAGGGCGGTACCTTGACGGTACCTAACCAGAAAGCCACGGCTAACTACGTGCCAGCAGCCGCGGTAATACGTAGGTGGCAAGCGTTGTCCGGAATTATTGGGCGTAAAGGGCTCGCAGGCGGTTCCTTAAGTCTGATGTGAAAGCCCCCGGCTCAACCGGGGAGGGTCATTGGAAACTGGGGAACTTGAGTGCAGAAGAGGAGAGTGGAATTCCACGTGTAGCGGTGAAATGCGTAGAGATGTGGAGGAACACCAGTGGCGAAGGCGACTCTCTGGTCTGTAACTGACGCTGAGGAGCGAAAGCGTGGGGAGCGAACAGGATTAGATACCCTGGTAGTCCACGCCGTAAACGATGAGTGCTAAGTGTTAGGGGGTTTCCGCCCCTTAGTGCTGCAGCTAACGCATTAAGCACTCCGCCTGGGGAGTACGGTCGCAAGACTGAAACTCAAAGGAATTGACGGGGGCCCGCACAAGCGGTGGAGCATGTGGTTTAATTCGAAGCAACGCGAAGAACCTTACCAGGTCTTGACATCCTCTGACAATCCTAGAGATAGGACGTCCCCTTCGGGGGCAGAGTGACAGGTGGTGCATGGTTGTCGTCAGCTCGTGTCGTGAGATGTTGGGTTAAGTCCCGCAACGAGCGCAACCCTTGATCTTAGTTGCCAGCATTCAGTTGGGCACTCTAAGGTGACTGCCGGTGACAAACCGGAGGAAGGTGGGGATGACGTCAAATCATCATGCCCCTTATGACCTGGGCTACACACGTGCTACAATGGACAGAACAAAGGGCAGCGAAACCGCGAGGTTAAGCCAATCCCACAAATCTGTTCTCAGTTCGGATCGCAGTCTGCAACTCGACTGCGTGAAGCTGGAATCGCTAGTAATCGCGGATCAGCATGCCGCGGTGAATACGTTCCCGGGCCTTGTACACACCGCCCGTCACACCACGAGAGTTTGTAACACCCGAAGTCGGTGAGGTAACCTTTATGGAGCCAGCCGCCGAAGGTGGGACAGATGATTGGGGTGAAGTCGTAACAAGGTAGCCGTATCGGAAGGTGCGGCTGGATCACCTCCTTTCTAAGGATATTTACGGAATATAAGACCTTGGGTCTTATAAACAGAACGTTCCCTGTCTTGTTTAGTTTTGAAGGATCATTCCTTCGAAACGTGTTCTTTGAAAACTAGATAACAGTAGACATCACATTCAATTAGTAACACAAGATATCACATAGTGATTCTTTTTAACGGTTAAGTTAGAAAGGGCGCACGGTGGATGCCTTGGCACTAGGAGCCGATGAAGGACGGGACGAACACCGATATGCTTCGGGGAGCTGTAAGCAAGCTTTGATCCGGAGATTTCCGAATGGGGAAACCCACCACTCGTAATGGAGTGGTATCCATATCTGAATTCATAGGATATGAGAAGGCAGACCCGGGGAACTGAAACATCTAAGTACCCGGAGGAAGAGAAAGCAAATGCGATTCCCTGAGTAGCGGCGAGCGAAACGGGATTAGCCCAAACCAAGAGGCTTGCCTCTTGGGGTTGTAGGACACTCTATACGGAGTTACAAAGGAACGAGGTAGATGAAGAGGTCTGGAAAGGCCCGCCATAGGAGGTAACAGCCCTGTAGTCAAAACTTTGTTCTCTCCAGAGTGGATCCTGAGTACGGCGGAACACGTGAAATTCCGTCGGAATCCGGGAGGACCATCTCCCAAGGCTAAATACTCCCTAGTGACCGATAGTGAACCAGTACCGTGAGGGAAAGGTGAAAAGCACCCCGGAAGGGGAGTGAAAGAGATCCTGAAACCGTGTGCCTACAAGTAGTCAGAGCCCGTTAACGGGTGATGGCGTGCCTTTTGTAGAATGAACCGGCGAGTTACGATCCCGTGCAAGGTTAAGCAGAAGATGCGGAGCCGCAGCGAAAGCGAGTCTGAATAGGGCGCATGAGTACGTGGTCGTAGACCCGAAACCAGGTGATCTACCCATGTCCAGGGTGAAGTTCAGGTAACACTGAATGGAGGCCCGAACCCACGCACGTTGAAAAGTGCGGGGATGAGGTGTGGGTAGGGGTGAAATGCCAATCGAACCTGGAGATAGCTGGTTCTCTCCGAAATAGCTTTAGGGCTAGCCTCAAGGTAAGAGTCTTGGAGGTAGAGCACTGATTGGACTAGGGGCCCCTACCGGGTTACCGAATTCAGTCAAACTCCGAATGCCAATGACTTATCCTTGGGAGTCAGACTGCGAGTGATAAGATCCGTAGTCGAAAGGGAAACAGCCCAGACCGCCAGCTAAGGTCCCAAAGTATACGTTAAGTGGAAAAGGATGTGGAGTTGCTTAGACAACCAGGATGTTGGCTTAGAAGCAGCCACCATTTAAAGAGTGCGTAATAGCTCACTGGTCGAGTGACTCTGCGCCGAAAATGTACCGGGGCTAAACGTATCACCGAAGCTGCGGACTGTTCTTCGAACAGTGGTAGGAGAGCGTTCTAAGGGCTGTGAAGCCAGACCGGAAGGACTGGTGGAGCGCTTAGAAGTGAGAATGCCGGTATGAGTAGCGAAAGAGGGGTGAGAATCCCCTCCACCGAATGCCTAAGGTTTCCTGAGGAAGGCTCGTCCGCTCAGGGTTAGTCGGGACCTAAGCCGAGGCCGAAAGGCGTAGGCGATGGACAACAGGTTGATATTCCTGTACCACCTCCTCACCATTTGAGCAATGGGGGGACGCAGGAGGATAGGGTAAGCGCGGTATTGGATATCCGCGTCCAAGCAGTTAGGCTGGGAAATAGGCAAATCCGTTTCCCATAAGGCTGAGCTGTGATGGCGAGCGAAATATAGTAGCGAAGTTCCTGATTCCACACTGCCAAGAAAAGCCTCTAGCGAGGTGAGAGGTGCCCGTACCGCAAACCGACACAGGTAGGCGAGGAGAGAATCCTAAGGTGATCGAGAGAACTCTCGTTAAGGAACTCGGCAAAATGACCCCGTAACTTCGGGAGAAGGGGTGCTCTGTTAGGGTGCAAGCCCGAGAGAGCCGCAGTGAATAGGCCCAGGCGACTGTTTAGCAAAAACACAGGTCTCTGCGAAGCCGTAAGGCGAAGTATAGGGGCTGACGCCTGCCCGGTGCTGGAAGGTTAAGAGGAGCGCTTAGCGTAAGCGAAGGTGCGAATTGAAGCCCCAGTAAACGGCGGCCGTAACTATAACGGTCCTAAGGTAGCGAAATTCCTTGTCGGGTAAGTTCCGACCCGCACGAAAGGCGCAACGATCTGGGCACTGTCTCAACGAGAGACTCGGTGAAATTATAGTACCTGTGAAGATGCAGGTTACCCGCGACAGGACGGAAAGACCCCGTGGAGCTTTACTGCAGCCTGATATTGAATGTTGGTACAGCTTGTACAGGATAGGTAGGAGCCTTGGAAACCGGAGCGCCAGCTTCGGTGGAGGCATCGGTGGGATACTACCCTGGCTGTATTGACCTTCTAACCCGCCGCCCTTATCGGGCGGGGAGACAGTGTCAGGTGGGCAGTTTGACTGGGGCGGTCGCCTCCTAAAAGGTAACGGAGGCGCCCAAAGGTTCCCTCAGAATGGTTGGAAATCATTCGCAGAGTGTAAAGGCACAAGGGAGCTTGACTGCGAGACCTACAAGTCGAGCAGGGACGAAAGTCGGGCTTAGTGATCCGGTGGTTCCGCATGGAAGGGCCATCGCTCAACGGATAAAAGCTACCCCGGGGATAACAGGCTTATCTCCCCCAAGAGTCCACATCGACGGGGAGGTTTGGCACCTCGATGTCGGCTCATCGCATCCTGGGGCTGTAGTCGGTCCCAAGGGTTGGGCTGTTCGCCCATTAAAGCGGTACGCGAGCTGGGTTCAGAACGTCGTGAGACAGTTCGGTCCCTATCCGTCGCGGGCGCAGGAAATTTGAGAGGAGCTGTCCTTAGTACGAGAGGACCGGGATGGACGCACCGCTGGTGTACCAGTTGTTCTGCCAAGGGCATCGCTGGGTAGCTATGTGCGGACGGGATAAGTGCTGAAAGCATCTAAGCATGAAGCCCCCCTCAAGATGAGATTTCCCATTCCGCAAGGAAGTAAGATCCCTGAAAGATGATCAGGTTGATAGGTCTGAGGTGGAAGTGTGGCGACACATGGAGCTGACAGATACTAATCGATCGAGGACTTAACCTAATTTCTAATGATGTCACACCTGTTATCTAGTTTTGAGAGAACACTCTCAATTGTTTGGTGGCGATAGCGAAGAGGTCACACCCGTTCCCATGCCGAACACGGAAGTTAAGCTCTTCAGCGCCGATGGTAGTCGGGGGTTTCCCCCTGTGAGAGTAGGACGCCGCCAAGCAATTGCACGTTAGTGCAATTATGGAGGATTAGCTCAGCTGGGAGAGCATCTGCCTTACAAGCAGAGGGTCGGCGGTTCGAGCCCGTCATCCTCCACCATTTGCCGGTGTAGCTCAATTGGTAGAGCAACTGACTTGTAATCAGTAGGTTGGGGGTTCAAGTCCTCTTGCCGGCACCACTTTTATATGATATAATATTCAAGTCTCTTGTAAGAAGAGCCATTAGCTCAGTTGGTAGAGCATCTGACTTTTAATCAGAGGGTCGAAGGTTCGAGTCCTTCATGGCTCACCATTTTCAAGCGGGTGTGGCGGAATTGGCAGACGCGCTAGACTTAGGATCTAGTGTCTTTATGACGTGGGGGTTCAAGTCCCTTCACCCGCATTATATAGGATGACATTTATAAAAACTGGACATCCTGTCTGCGGAAGTAGTTCAGTGGTAGAACACCACCTTGCCAAGGTGGGGGTCGCGGGTTCGAATCCCGTCTTCCGCTCCAACTATACCATCCACGCCGGGGTGGTGGAATTGGCAGACACACAGGACTTAAAATCCTGCGGTAGGTGACTACCGTGCCGGTTCAAGTCCGGCCCTCGGCATTATAATTTGCGCCCGTAGCTCAATTGGATAGAGCGTTTGACTACGGATCAAAAGGTTAGGGGTTCGACTCCTCTCGGGCGCGCCATATATTTTATCAATATGGGAAATCGGGAAGTAGCTCAGCTTGGTAGAGCACATGGTTTGGGACCATGGGGTCGCAGGTTCGAATCCTGTCTTCCCGACCATTTTTACGGGGCCTTAGCTCAGCTGGGAGAGCGCCTGCTTTGCACGCAGGAGGTCAGCGGTTCGATCCCGCTAGGCTCCACCAAAAAAAGATTTAAAAAATGTTGTTGACTTTGAAAAAGCGACATTGTATACTAATAAAGTTGCTTTAACAAAGCGATAACAAAATGATCTTTGAAAACTAAACAAGACAAAACGTACCTGTTAATTCAAGTTTTATTATAAAATCGCACAGTGATGTGCGTAGTCAGTCAAACTACTTTATCGGAGAGTTTGATCCTGGCTCAGGACGAACGCTGGCGGCGTGCCTAATACATGCAAGTCGAGCGGACAGATGGGAGCTTGCTCCCTGATGTTAGCGGCGGACGGGTGAGTAACACGTGGGTAACCTGCCTGTAAGACTGGGATAACTCCGGGAAACCGGGGCTAATACCGGATGCTTGTTTGAACCGCATGGTTCAAACATAAAAGGTGGCTTCGGCTACCACTTACAGATGGACCCGCGGCGCATTAGCTAGTTGGTGAGGTAATGGCTCACCAAGGCAACGATGCGTAGCCGACCTGAGAGGGTGATCGGCCACACTGGGACTGAGACACGGCCCAGACTCCTACGGGAGGCAGCAGTAGGGAATCTTCCGCAATGGACGAAAGTCTGACGGAGCAACGCCGCGTGAGTGATGAAGGTTTTCGGATCGTAAAGCTCTGTTGTTAGGGAAGAACAAGTACCGTTCGAATAGGGCGGTACCTTGACGGTACCTAACCAGAAAGCCACGGCTAACTACGTGCCAGCAGCCGCGGTAATACGTAGGTGGCAAGCGTTGTCCGGAATTATTGGGCGTAAAGGGCTCGCAGGCGGTTCCTTAAGTCTGATGTGAAAGCCCCCGGCTCAACCGGGGAGGGTCATTGGAAACTGGGGAACTTGAGTGCAGAAGAGGAGAGTGGAATTCCACGTGTAGCGGTGAAATGCGTAGAGATGTGGAGGAACACCAGTGGCGAAGGCGACTCTCTGGTCTGTAACTGACGCTGAGGAGCGAAAGCGTGGGGAGCGAACAGGATTAGATACCCTGGTAGTCCACGCCGTAAACGATGAGTGCTAAGTGTTAGGGGGTTTCCGCCCCTTAGTGCTGCAGCTAACGCATTAAGCACTCCGCCTGGGGAGTACGGTCGCAAGACTGAAACTCAAAGGAATTGACGGGGGCCCGCACAAGCGGTGGAGCATGTGGTTTAATTCGAAGCAACGCGAAGAACCTTACCAGGTCTTGACATCCTCTGACAATCCTAGAGATAGGACGTCCCCTTCGGGGGCAGAGTGACAGGTGGTGCATGGTTGTCGTCAGCTCGTGTCGTGAGATGTTGGGTTAAGTCCCGCAACGAGCGCAACCCTTGATCTTAGTTGCCAGCATTCAGTTGGGCACTCTAAGGTGACTGCCGGTGACAAACCGGAGGAAGGTGGGGATGACGTCAAATCATCATGCCCCTTATGACCTGGGCTACACACGTGCTACAATGGACAGAACAAAGGGCAGCGAAACCGCGAGGTTAAGCCAATCCCACAAATCTGTTCTCAGTTCGGATCGCAGTCTGCAACTCGACTGCGTGAAGCTGGAATCGCTAGTAATCGCGGATCAGCATGCCGCGGTGAATACGTTCCCGGGCCTTGTACACACCGCCCGTCACACCACGAGAGTTTGTAACACCCGAAGTCGGTGAGGTAACCTTTATGGAGCCAGCCGCCGAAGGTGGGACAGATGATTGGGGTGAAGTCGTAACAAGGTAGCCGTATCGGAAGGTGCGGCTGGATCACCTCCTTTCTAAGGATATTTACGGAATATAAGACCTTGGGTCTTATAAACAGAACGTTCCCTGTCTTGTTTAGTTTTGAAGGATCATTCCTTCGAAACGTGTTCTTTGAAAACTAGATAACAGTAGACATCACATTCAATTAGTAACACAAGATATCACATAGTGATTCTTTTTAACGGTTAAGTTAGAAAGGGCGCACGGTGGATGCCTTGGCACTAGGAGCCGATGAAGGACGGGACGAACACCGATATGCTTCGGGGAGCTGTAAGCAAGCTTTGATCCGGAGATTTCCGAATGGGGAAACCCACCACTCGTAATGGAGTGGTATCCATATCTGAATTCATAGGATATGAGAAGGCAGACCCGGGGAACTGAAACATCTAAGTACCCGGAGGAAGAGAAAGCAAATGCGATTCCCTGAGTAGCGGCGAGCGAAACGGGATTAGCCCAAACCAAGAGGCTTGCCTCTTGGGGTTGTAGGACACTCTATACGGAGTTACAAAGGAACGAGGTAGATGAAGAGGTCTGGAAAGGCCCGCCATAGGAGGTAACAGCCCTGTAGTCAAAACTTTGTTCTCTCCAGAGTGGATCCTGAGTACGGCGGAACACGTGAAATTCCGTCGGAATCCGGGAGGACCATCTCCCAAGGCTAAATACTCCCTAGTGACCGATAGTGAACCAGTACCGTGAGGGAAAGGTGAAAAGCACCCCGGAAGGGGAGTGAAAGAGATCCTGAAACCGTGTGCCTACAAGTAGTCAGAGCCCGTTAACGGGTGATGGCGTGCCTTTTGTAGAATGAACCGGCGAGTTACGATCCCGTGCAAGGTTAAGCAGAAGATGCGGAGCCGCAGCGAAAGCGAGTCTGAATAGGGCGCATGAGTACGTGGTCGTAGACCCGAAACCAGGTGATCTACCCATGTCCAGGGTGAAGTTCAGGTAACACTGAATGGAGGCCCGAACCCACGCACGTTGAAAAGTGCGGGGATGAGGTGTGGGTAGGGGTGAAATGCCAATCGAACCTGGAGATAGCTGGTTCTCTCCGAAATAGCTTTAGGGCTAGCCTCAAGGTAAGAGTCTTGGAGGTAGAGCACTGATTGGACTAGGGGCCCCTACCGGGTTACCGAATTCAGTCAAACTCCGAATGCCAATGACTTATCCTTGGGAGTCAGACTGCGAGTGATAAGATCCGTAGTCGAAAGGGAAACAGCCCAGACCGCCAGCTAAGGTCCCAAAGTATACGTTAAGTGGAAAAGGATGTGGAGTTGCTTAGACAACCAGGATGTTGGCTTAGAAGCAGCCACCATTTAAAGAGTGCGTAATAGCTCACTGGTCGAGTGACTCTGCGCCGAAAATGTACCGGGGCTAAACGTATCACCGAAGCTGCGGACTGTTCTTCGAACAGTGGTAGGAGAGCGTTCTAAGGGCTGTGAAGCCAGACCGGAAGGACTGGTGGAGCGCTTAGAAGTGAGAATGCCGGTATGAGTAGCGAAAGAGGGGTGAGAATCCCCTCCACCGAATGCCTAAGGTTTCCTGAGGAAGGCTCGTCCGCTCAGGGTTAGTCGGGACCTAAGCCGAGGCCGAAAGGCGTAGGCGATGGACAACAGGTTGATATTCCTGTACCACCTCCTCACCATTTGAGCAATGGGGGGACGCAGGAGGATAGGGTAAGCGCGGTATTGGATATCCGCGTCCAAGCAGTTAGGCTGGGAAATAGGCAAATCCGTTTCCCATAAGGCTGAGCTGTGATGGCGAGCGAAATATAGTAGCGAAGTTCCTGATTCCACACTGCCAAGAAAAGCCTCTAGCGAGGTGAGAGGTGCCCGTACCGCAAACCGACACAGGTAGGCGAGGAGAGAATCCTAAGGTGATCGAGAGAACTCTCGTTAAGGAACTCGGCAAAATGACCCCGTAACTTCGGGAGAAGGGGTGCTCTGTTAGGGTGCAAGCCCGAGAGAGCCGCAGTGAATAGGCCCAGGCGACTGTTTAGCAAAAACACAGGTCTCTGCGAAGCCGTAAGGCGAAGTATAGGGGCTGACGCCTGCCCGGTGCTGGAAGGTTAAGAGGAGCGCTTAGCGTAAGCGAAGGTGCGAATTGAAGCCCCAGTAAACGGCGGCCGTAACTATAACGGTCCTAAGGTAGCGAAATTCCTTGTCGGGTAAGTTCCGACCCGCACGAAAGGCGCAACGATCTGGGCACTGTCTCAACGAGAGACTCGGTGAAATTATAGTACCTGTGAAGATGCAGGTTACCCGCGACAGGACGGAAAGACCCCGTGGAGCTTTACTGCAGCCTGATATTGAATGTTGGTACAGCTTGTACAGGATAGGTAGGAGCCTTGGAAACCGGAGCGCCAGCTTCGGTGGAGGCATCGGTGGGATACTACCCTGGCTGTATTGACCTTCTAACCCGCCGCCCTTATCGGGCGGGGAGACAGTGTCAGGTGGGCAGTTTGACTGGGGCGGTCGCCTCCTAAAAGGTAACGGAGGCGCCCAAAGGTTCCCTCAGAATGGTTGGAAATCATTCGCAGAGTGTAAAGGCACAAGGGAGCTTGACTGCGAGACCTACAAGTCGAGCAGGGACGAAAGTCGGGCTTAGTGATCCGGTGGTTCCGCATGGAAGGGCCATCGCTCAACGGATAAAAGCTACCCCGGGGATAACAGGCTTATCTCCCCCAAGAGTCCACATCGACGGGGAGGTTTGGCACCTCGATGTCGGCTCATCGCATCCTGGGGCTGTAGTCGGTCCCAAGGGTTGGGCTGTTCGCCCATTAAAGCGGTACGCGAGCTGGGTTCAGAACGTCGTGAGACAGTTCGGTCCCTATCCGTCGCGGGCGCAGGAAATTTGAGAGGAGCTGTCCTTAGTACGAGAGGACCGGGATGGACGCACCGCTGGTGTACCAGTTGTTCTGCCAAGGGCATCGCTGGGTAGCTATGTGCGGACGGGATAAGTGCTGAAAGCATCTAAGCATGAAGCCCCCCTCAAGATGAGATTTCCCATTCCGCAAGGAAGTAAGATCCCTGAAAGATGATCAGGTTGATAGGTCTGAGGTGGAAGTGTGGCGACACATGGAGCTGACAGATACTAATCGATCGAGGACTTAACCTAATTTCTAATGATGTCACACCTGTTATCTAGTTTTGAGAGAACACTCTCAATTGTTTGGTGGCGATAGCGAAGAGGTCACACCCGTTCCCATGCCGAACACGGAAGTTAAGCTCTTCAGCGCCGATGGTAGTCGGGGGTTTCCCCCTGTGAGAGTAGGACGCCGCCAAGCAATTAACAAAAGGGCAGCTCATATGAGCTGCCCTTTTTTGCGTTCTGCTTATTGGTATCATAAAAGTTCATTTAGTTATATAATATAATAACTTCACAGAGAAATTTTAAGTGAATAATCAGGTTTTATGGATTTAGAAAATGGAAATACTTAAGATAGAGCGAGAAAGTTGAAAATTCTCGAAAAACACCTTATAGTAAGATTAAAGTCAAATATAGTCAAAGTCAATAAAGGAGGGGGTTGAGTGGGACATAATATTTCTGACATCATTGAACAGTACTTGAAACAAGTGTTAGATCAAAATGGCAAGGAAATTTTAGAAATTAAACGTAGTGAAATTGCAGATAAATTTCAATGTGTTCCTTCCCAAATAAATTATGTCATCAACACCAGATTTACAAGCGAGAGGGGATATATTGTTGAGAGCAAACGCGGGGGCGGCGGTTACATCAGAATCATTAAAATTAAAATGAATAATGAAGTTGTCCTAATCAATAATATTATTTCTCAAATTAATACCCATTTGTCTCAAGCAGCCTCTGATGACATTATTTTAAGGCTATTAGAAGCCAAGGTGATCTCTGAAAGAGAAGCAAAAATGATGGTCAGCGTGATGGATCGCTCAGTACTGTACATTGATTTGCCTGAACGTGATGAATTAAGAGCGAGAATGATGAAAGCTATGCTGACCGCTTTAAAATTAAAATAAGCGGGTGAAAAGATTGATTTGTCAAGAGTGCAATGAGAGACCAGCCACTTTTCACTTTACAAAGGTTGTTAACGGAGAGAAAAAAGAGGTTCACATCTGCGAACAATGTGCAAAAGAACATAGCGATTCATATGGTATAAGTGCAAGTCATGGTTTCTCTATTCATAATTTACTATCAGGTTTACTGAACATGGATTCTTCATTTCAGAATGCTGGAACTCAAATGTTCAGCCATTCCGAGCAAATATCTGCTTGTCCGAAGTGCGGAATGACATTTCAGCAATTTAGAAAAACCGGCCGATTTGGCTGTGCCGAATGTTATAAAACATTTCATAGCAACATTACACCGATCTTACGCAAAGTTCACAGCGGAAACACTGTGCATGGCGGGAAAATACCGAAACGTATAGGCGGCAACCTGCATGTCAGACGACAGATCGATATGCTGAAAAAAGAATTAGAAGCTTTAATACAACAAGAAGAATTTGAAAATGCAGCCCATGTGAGAGATCAAATTCGTTCATTAGAACAGTCACTCAAAAGTACAGATAGTGAGGAGGAACAGGGGTAATGTCGCTAAAGCATTTTATTCAGGACGCATTAAGCAGTTGGATGAAGCAGAAAGGCCCTGAAAGTGACATTGTACTCAGCAGCCGCATACGTTTAGCTAGGAACTTTGAAAATATTCGGTTCCCTACGCGATATTCCAATGAAGAAGCCTCATCCATCTTACAACAGTTTGAAGAACAGTTTTCAGAACAAGAAATTCCCGGTGTCGGCAAATTCCTTTTGATCAGAATGAACGACGCACAGCCTTTAGAAAAACGGGTGCTTGTTGAAAAGCATCTCATCAGCCCTAATTTGACAGAGTCTCCTTTTGGCGGCTGTTTGCTTTCTGAAAATGAGGAAGTAAGCGTCATGTTGAATGAGGAGGACCACATAAGAATTCAGTGTCTTTTCCCAGGATTTCAGCTTCCGCAAGCAATGAAAGCCGCAAACCAAGTTGATGACTGGATTGAGGAAAAGGTTGATTATGCATTTAGTGAGCAAAGAGGTTACTTAACCAGCTGTCCTACAAATGTAGGTACGGGCTTAAGGGCTTCAGTCATGATGCATCTTCCGGCACTGGTTTTAACTAGGCAAATAAATCGAATTATACCGGCTATTAATCAATTAGGCTTAGTTGTTAGAGGAATTTATGGGGAAGGCAGCGAAGCAGTAGGAAATATCTTTCAAATTTCAAATCAAATCACGCTTGGAAAGTCGGAGCAGGATATTGTCGATGACCTTAACAGCGTAGCTGCCCAACTGATTGAACAGGAACGATCTGCCCGAGAAGCGCTTTACCAAACCTCTAAGATTGAGCTTGAGGATCGTGTGTATCGATCCTATGGAGTCTTGTCCAATTGCCGAATGATAGAATCGAAAGAAACTGCAAAGTGTCTTTCAGATGTTCGGTTGGGTATAGACCTAGGCATTATAAAAGGACTTTCAAGCAATATACTTAATGAACTGATGATTTTAACACAGCCGGGATTTTTACAGCAGTACTCGGGAGGCGCTTTGCGTCCGAACGAAAGAGATATACGAAGAGCGGCTCTTATCAGAGAACGGCTTCACTTAGAAATGAATGGGAATAGACAGGAGGATGAATCGATATGATGTTTGGAAGATTTACAGAACGAGCTCAAAAGGTACTGGCGCTTGCACAGGAAGAAGCACTTCGTTTAGGTCATAATAATATCGGCACTGAGCATATTTTATTAGGACTGGTGCGAGAAGGAGAGGGTATCGCTGCTAAAGCACTTCAAGCGCTTGGACTTGGTTCAGATAAAATCCAAAAAGAAGTTGAGAGCTTAATTGGGCGCGGACAGGAAATGTCTCAAACGATTCATTATACTCCGAGAGCTAAAAAAGTCATTGAGCTATCAATGGATGAGGCCAGAAAACTCGGCCATTCTTATGTGGGAACAGAGCATATTCTTCTTGGACTTATTCGCGAAGGTGAAGGTGTGGCTGCGAGAGTGCTTAACAATCTCGGAGTCAGCTTAAATAAAGCAAGACAGCAAGTGCTTCAGCTTCTTGGAAGTAATGAAACAGGTTCATCAGCGGCTGGAACAAACAGCAATGCGAATACGCCTACACTAGATAGCCTGGCAAGAGATTTAACAGCGATTGCGAAGGAAGACAGCCTTGATCCGGTTATCGGCAGAAGCAAAGAAATTCAGCGTGTCATTGAAGTGCTGAGCCGCAGAACGAAAAACAATCCTGTTCTGATTGGGGAACCGGGCGTAGGGAAAACGGCTATCGCAGAAGGTCTTGCACAGCAAATTATCAATAATGAAGTTCCCGAAATTTTACGGGATAAACGCGTTATGACATTAGACATGGGAACAGTGGTTGCCGGTACAAAATATCGCGGTGAATTTGAGGACCGCTTGAAAAAAGTGATGGATGAAATCCGTCAGGCAGGAAATATCATTCTATTCATTGATGAGCTCCATACACTAATCGGAGCGGGCGGAGCAGAAGGTGCCATTGATGCATCCAACATTTTGAAACCTTCACTTGCTCGCGGAGAACTTCAGTGCATTGGTGCGACAACTCTTGATGAGTACCGTAAATATATTGAAAAAGATGCAGCTCTGGAACGCCGTTTTCAGCCAATCCAGGTTGATCAGCCGTCTGTAGACGAAAGCATTCAAATCCTAAAAGGCTTGCGTGACCGATATGAAGCCCACCACCGCGTTTCTATCACTGACGAAGCCATTGAGGCTGCGGTTAAGCTTTCTGACAGATATATCTCTGACCGTTTCCTTCCGGATAAAGCTATTGACTTGATCGATGAAGCGGGTTCAAAGGTCAGATTGCGTTCCTTTACAACGCCTCCTAATTTAAAAGAGCTTGAACAGAAACTTGATGAAGTTCGTAAAGAGAAGGATGCTGCGGTGCAAAGCCAAGAATTTGAAAAAGCGGCTTCCTTGCGTGATACGGAACAGCGTTTGCGTGAACAAGTGGAAGATACGAAAAAATCATGGAAAGAGAAGCAGGGACAGGAAAACTCAGAGGTTTCTGTGGATGATATTGCGATGGTTGTATCCAGCTGGACTGGGGTGCCTGTATCAAAAATCGCTCAAACTGAAACTGATAAGCTTCTTAATATGGAGAGCATTCTTCATTCCCGTGTCATCGGCCAAGATGAAGCTGTTGTAGCCGTTGCTAAAGCGGTCAGACGTGCAAGAGCAGGGCTAAAAGACCCTAAACGCCCAATCGGCTCATTCATTTTCTTAGGCCCTACAGGTGTAGGTAAAACGGAGCTTGCACGGGCACTTGCTGAGTCTATCTTCGGTGATGAAGAAGCCATGATCAGAATTGATATGTCTGAATACATGGAAAAACACTCGACTTCTAGACTTGTAGGTTCACCTCCAGGGTATGTGGGATACGATGAGGGCGGCCAATTAACAGAGAAGGTAAGAAGAAAACCATACTCTGTTGTGCTTCTTGATGAGATTGAGAAAGCGCACCCTGACGTCTTCAATATCCTCCTTCAAGTACTTGAGGACGGACGATTGACTGATTCTAAAGGCCGTACAGTTGATTTCCGCAACACGATTCTGATCATGACGTCAAACGTCGGAGCAAGTGAGCTGAAACGCAACAAATATGTCGGCTTCAACGTTCAGGATGAGACGCAAAATCATAAAGACATGAAGGATAAAGTGATGGGTGAGCTGAAACGTGCGTTCAGACCGGAATTCATCAACCGTATTGATGAAATTATCGTCTTCCATTCACTCGAGAAAAAACATCTGGCTGAAATCGTGTCATTGATGTCTGATCAATTAACGAAACGTCTTAAAGAACAGGATCTTTCTATTGAATTGACGGAAGCTGCGAAAGCAAAAGTCGCAGAAGAGGGCGTGGACCTTGAATATGGTGCCCGCCCGCTCAGAAGAGCCATTCAAAAACATGTGGAGGATCGTTTATCTGAAGAGCTGCTCAGAGGTAACATTCATAAAGGACACCATATCGTTCTTGATGTAGAAGATGGCGAATTTGTCGTAAAAACGACTGCTAAAACGAATTAATATAGAAGACGAAAATGAGGCATACAGCATGTAAGTGTATGCCTCAATTTCGTATCAAGAAATAGAACAAGGGAGAGGTCTTACACTATTTATGGCTAAAACAAAATCCAAATTCATC
This sequence comes from Bacillus sp. FSL K6-1012, assembly GCF_037964915.1. Lineage (NCBI taxonomy): Bacteria > Bacillati > Bacillota > Bacilli > Caryophanales > Bacillaceae > Bacillus > Bacillus sp. FSL K6-1012. The sequence continues at coordinate 105,617 of NZ_CP150175.1, forward strand.
TGCCAATCCTGCGGCTACGAGTCTCCAAAATGGATGGGGAAATGTCCGGGCTGCGGTGCTTGGAATACAATGGTGGAAGAAATGATTAAAAAAGCACCGGCCAATCGGAGAGCGGCTTTTTCTCATTCTGTTCAAACCGTACAGAAACCTTCCCCCATAACATCAATCGAAACATCAGAAGAACCCCGGGTTAAAACACAGCTCGGCGAGTTTAACAGAGTGCTCGGCGGCGGTGTGGTGAAGGGCTCACTTGTTTTAATTGGCGGGGACCCCGGCATCGGAAAATCGACCTTATTACTGCAAGTATCCGCTCAGTTATCTGGTTCAACACGTCATGTTCTGTACATTTCAGGAGAAGAATCGGTAAAACAAACTAAATTAAGAGCAGACCGTCTGGGCATAAATAATCCCTCACTGCATGTTTTATCCGAAACCGATATGGAGTATATTTCGTCTGCTATAGAAGAGATGAATCCAGCGTTTGTGGTTGTTGACTCTATTCAAACGGTCTATCAAAGCGATATTACATCGGCTCCCGGCAGTGTGTCACAGGTAAGAGAATGTACAGCCGAGCTGATGAAAATTGCAAAGACAAAAGGTATTCCGATATTTATTGTAGGTCACGTAACGAAAGAAGGATCCATCGCGGGGCCGAGACTGCTGGAGCATATGGTTGACACTGTTTTATACTTTGAAGGAGAACGTCACCATACTTTCCGAATCTTACGGGCTGTAAAAAACCGCTTTGGTTCTACAAACGAAATGGGTATTTTTGAAATGCGGGAAGAAGGGCTTACTGAGGTACTGAATCCTTCGGAAATCTTCTTAGAAGAGCGTTCGGCGGGATCTGCGGGGTCGAGCATAACGGCTTCTATGGAAGGTACAAGGCCGATTCTTGTAGAAATTCAGGCACTCATCTCGCCAACAAGCTTTGGCAATCCGCGGCGCATGGCAACAGGGATAGATCATAACAGGGTGTCACTGTTAATGGCTGTGTTAGAAAAAAGAGTAGGGCTGCTGCTGCAAAATCAGGATGCATATTTGAAGGTAGCGGGCGGCGTCAAACTTGATGAACCTGCGATTGATCTTGCTATAGCGGTCAGTATCGCATCAAGCTTTAGAGACACACCTCCAAATCCTGCAGATTGCTTTATAGGAGAAGTGGGATTAACAGGAGAAGTCCGCCGGGTATCAAGAATTGAACAGCGTGTAAAAGAAGCGGCAAAGCTTGGTTTTAAACGCATGATCATACCTGCGGCAAATCTGGATGGATGGACGAAACCAAAAGGGATTGAGGTCATCGGAGTAGCAAATGTTGCAGAGGCACTTCGTACTTCATTAGGAGGATAATAGATGGAAAAAGAGAAAAAAGGGGCGAAACATGAGTTAGACCTGTCTTCTATTTTGCAGTTTGTTGCTCCTGGAACACCGCTCAGAGCGGGGATAGAAAATGTACTGAGAGCAAATACAGGCGGTCTGATTGTTGTTGGATATAATGATAAAGTAAAAGAAGTGGTGGATGGCGGTTTCCACATTAACACTGCTTTTTCTCCGGCGCATTTATATGAACTGGCTAAAATGGATGGTGCGATTATTTTAAGTGATTCTGGTCAAAAAATCCTATATGCCAATACACAATTGATGCCTGAAGCCACAATTTCTTCGTCAGAAACAGGAATGCGGCACCGCACCGCCGAAAGAGTAGCTAAGCAAACCGGCTGTCTCGTTATCGCAATTTCTGAGAGAAGAAATGTCATAACGTTATATCAGGAAAGTATGAAGTATACACTTAAAGACATAGGATTTATTTTAACAAAAGCGAACCAAGCCATTCAAACTCTAGAAAAATATAAAACAATTCTGGACAAAACGATTAATGCACTAAACGCATTAGAGTTTGAGGAACTCGTTACATTCAGCGATGTTCTGTCTGTGATGCACCGTTATGAAATGGTGCTGCGAATCAAAAATGAAATCAACATGTATATCAGGGAACTGGGAACAGAAGGTCATTTGATTAAACTGCAGGTCATCGAACTGATTACTGATATGGAAGAAGAGGCTGCTTTATTTATTAAGGATTATGTGAAAGAAAAGATTAAAGATCCATTTGTCCTTTTAAAAGAACTGCAGGATATGTCCAGCTACGATTTGCTTGATGATTCCATTGTTTATAAGCTGCTTGGTTATCCGGCTTCTACAAATCTTGATGACTATGTTCTGCCTAGAGGATACAGGCTGCTAAATAAGATTCCGCGCCTTCCGATGCCGATTGTGGAGAATGTGGTGGAGGCATTTGGCGTACTGCCGAGAATTATTGAGGCCAGCGCAGAAGAATTAGATGAAGTAGAGGGTATCGGTGAAGTACGAGCCCAAAAAATCAAAAAGGGCTTAAAACGCCTTCAAGAGAAGCATTATTTAGACAGACAGCTATGATTTTCGGTTAAAACCATATCTTTACGGGTATATTATTGTTGGTTTTTGTTTATTCTGATATTCGTAGGTTGCGTAAAATCTTGTGAAATACAATAATTTTCTTTAAAGGAGGTGGGGGTATGTTAAAACGAATAGTTCAGGCGTTCTTCATTATCTTCGGCGGCGTTGTTGGTATATTTTTAATACCTGAATTGTTTGTACTGTTAAGTTTACAGGACATACCTTTAATAACAAACGCATATACGTCTGCGGCAATAGGTGCAATTATCTTTTTTCTCATCAGTATATGGGGTACAGATTACGTTGTGAACTGGGTTAAGTGGATAGAGGATTCATTATTAAAAGCGCCGGTCCCAGATTTGTTATTTGGAAGTCTTGGCTTAGTATTTGGACTTATAATTGCTTATCTTATCGTAAACGTTATTCCTTTAGACAATATACCTTACCGCATACTCAGCACAATCATCCCTGTGTTTTTAGCTTTCTTTCTCGGTTATCTTGGCTTTCAGGTGGGCTTTAAGAAAAAGGATGAATTGATCAGCCTATTCTCCATTTCCGCCAGAATGCAAAAGAAAAAAGGAACAGCTGATGAAGAGCACGAGGTCCAAGACAAAAAGCTGAAAATCCTGGACACAAGTGTTATTATTGATGGGAGAATTGCAGATATTTGTCAGACTGGTTTTTTAGAGGGAATTATCGTGATTCCGCAGTTTGTCCTTGAGGAATTGCAGCATATCGCTGACTCCTCAGATGTGTTAAAACGCAACAGAGGGCGCCGCGGTCTTGATATCCTGAACCGCATTCAAAAAGAATTAGATATTAAAGTTGAAATTTATGAAGGTGACTTTGAAGATATCCAGGAGGTTGACAGCAAGCTGGTCAAACTCGCTAAACTGACATCCGGAGTCGTTGTGACGAATGATTTTAATTTAAATAAAGTGTGCGAGCTTCAGAAGGTAGCAGTGTTAAACATTAATGACCTTGCCAACGCGGTCAAGCCTGTTGTGCTTCCGGGTGAGGAAATGAATGTTCAGGTCATTAAAGACGGCAAAGAGCATAATCAGGGAGTCGCTTACTTGGATGACGGCACTATGATTGTCGTTGAAGAAGGACGGAATTATATCGGCAAACACATTGATGTTCTCGTCACAAGCGTGCTGCAGACAGCAGCGGGACGAATGATTTTTGCCAAGCCTAAGCTGTTGGAGAAGGCGCTGTAAAGGGAGAAAGAACAATGAATTATGATGTGGTAATTCTTGCGGCCGGACAGGGGAAACGGATGAAGGCAGGGAGAAATAAACTGTTTATCGAGCTGAAAGGAGACCCGGTTATCATTCACACTTTAAGGGTGTTTGACAGCCATCGTCCGTGCGGCAGAATCATTTTGGTGATTAACGAGCGCGAACGGGACGACTTTCAGCAATTGCTGAACCAATATCCGTTTCAAACCGCTATCGAGCTTGTAGCAGGCGGAGATGAACGCCAGCACAGTGTTTATAAAGGGCTCAAAGCCGTTAAACAAGAAAAGATTGTCCTCGTTCACGACGGCGCTCGTCCTTTTATAAAGCATGACCAGATTGATGAACTGATTGTTGAAGCGGAGCAGACCGGAGCGGCCATCCTGGCTGTTCCGGTAAAAGATACGATTAAACGCGTTCAAGATTTAGAAGTCAGTGAGACGATTGAACGTTCAAGCTTGTGGGCTGTCCAAACGCCACAAGCTTTTCGTCTTTCTTTATTGATGGAGGCTCACGCTGAGGCAGAGCGCAGAGGGTTTTTAGGAACGGATGACGCCAGTCTCGTCGAACAGCTGGAGGGCCGTTCGGTTCGTGTTGTAGAAGGTAACTATACAAATATTAAGCTGACGACTCCTGATGATTTAACGTCAGCTGAAGCTATCATGGAAGCAGAAAGTGGGAATAATCATGTTTAGAATCGGACAAGGTTTTGATGTGCACCAATTAGTAGAGGGCCGGCCTCTCATTATCGGCGGAGTTGAAATCCCGTATGAAAAAGGATTGCTCGGACATTCTGACGCGGATGTATTATTGCACACCGTTGCTGATGCATGTCTCGGAGCTGTCGGGGAGGGCGACATCGGCAAGCATTTCCCTGATACAGATCCGGAGTTCAAGGATGCTGATTCGTTTAAATTACTTCAGCATGTCTGGGGGATTGTGAAACAGAAAGGGTATGTACTTGGAAATATTGACTGTACGATCATTGCACAGAAGCCGAAGATGGCGCCGTACATAGAAGACATGAGAAAAAGAATCGCTGAAGGGCTTGAGGCAGAGGTTTCCCAAGTGAATGTTAAAGCGACCACGACCGAAAAGCTTGGATTTACAGGAAGAGCGGAAGGAATAGCGGCTCAAGCCACAGTGCTGATACAAAAAGGCTAACTTGTTTTGATGCCCGGTCTATTTGGTGGTAGAATAGATGCATATATTTAGCCTGAGGCCATACATGAGATGAAAGGAAGTATATGAAATGGGAAACGAAGTACGCGTCCGTTATGCACCGAGTCCAACAGGACATTTGCATATTGGAAATGCCAGAACGGCGCTTTTTAATTATTTATTTGCCCGCAACCAAGGCGGCAAGTTTATTATTCGTGTTGAGGACACTGATAAAAAACGCAACATTGAGGGCGGAGAACAAAGCCAGCTCAACTATTTAAAATGGCTTGGCATCGACTGGGATGAGAGTGTGGATGTCGGCGGAGAGTACGGCCCATACCGTCAGTCCGAGCGTAACGATATCTATAAGGTTTACTATGAAGAGCTGCTTGAAAAAGGGCTTGCTTATAAATGTTTCTGTACAGAAGAAGAACTTGAAAAAGAACGTGAAGAGCAGATTGCCCGCGGAGAGATGCCGCGTTATTCCGGAAAGCACAGAGATCTGACTCAGGAAGAACAGGAAAAATTCCTTGCAGAGGGCAGAAAGCCGAGTATTCGTTTCCGTGTCCCTGAAGGAAAAATCATTGCGTTTAATGATATTGTAAAAGGTGAAATTTCTTTCGAATCTGATGGCATCGGCGACTTTGTTATTGTGAAAAAAGACGGAACGCCGACTTATAACTTTGCAGTAGCTGTGGATGACTATCTAATGAAAATGACGCACGTGCTGCGCGGTGAGGACCATATTTCGAATACACCAAAACAGATCATGATCTTTCAAGCGTTCGGCTGGGATATTCCTCAGTTCGGCCACATGACGTTGATTGTAAATGAAAGCCGTAAAAAGCTCAGCAAACGTGATGAATCGATTATTCAATTCATTGAGCAATATAAAGAGCTTGGCTACTTGCCGGAGGCGCTGTTCAACTTTATCGGCCTGCTGGGCTGGTCGCCGGTGGGAGAAGAAGAGCTTTTCACAAAAGAAGAGTTTATTGAAATTTTTGATGTAAATCGTTTATCTAAATCACCAGCTCTGTTTGATATGCATAAGCTGAAATGGGTCAACAACCAATATGTGAAAAAATTGGATCTTGATCAGGTTGTTGAGCTTACGCTCCCGCATCTTCAAAAAGCCGGCAAAGTTGGCAATGAACTATCTCCTGAAGAACAAGAATGGGTTCGCAAACTGATTTCTCTATATCATGAGCAATTGAGCTACGGTGCGGAAATTGTTGAGCTGACTGATTTGTTCTTTACGGATGAGATCGAGTATAATCAAGAAGCAAAAGCTGTTCTAGAAGAAGAACAGGTGCCTGAAGTACTCAGCACATTCGCTGCGAAGCTTGAAGAGCTGGAGGAGTTCACTCCGGACCAGATCAAAGCTTCTATCAAAGCAGTGCAGAAAGAAACAGGTCATAAAGGGAAAAAACTGTTTATGCCGATCCGTGTTGCTGTAACAGGCCAAACTCACGGTCCTGAGCTTCCGCAATCAATTGAACTGATCGGAAAAGAATCTGCAATTCAGCGGTTGAAAAATATCTAAATAGATGATTGTTGACAGGGAAGAGTATAAAGCTTTAGACCAATACAGAAAGGATCTTCATTGGCTGAGAGAGATCCAGGAGTCGGGTTTTAGAAGTGCGCCCTTAAGACCTTTGAAGAACGTTTTTCGAAACCAGTATTCAAAGGCGGCCGCCGCCGTTACAGGCTGAAGTTGGGAGAGCAGGAGTCTGCTTTTCAAACAGAGTGGAACCGCGCGGTCAAAGCGTCTCTGTCATGTTTACATGCAGAGGCGCTTTTTTTATTGGGTCTAGAGGAAATAGATAGATGATAGCGGGTAGAATGGGGGGAAGCATGTGTTTTTTAAAATGCTCAAAGAAGACATTGATACGGTGTTCGATCAAGATCCTGCAGCACGAAGTTATTTTGAAGTGATTTTAACTTATTCCGGTTTACATGCTATATGGGCGCATCGGATTGCACATGCTTTATATAAACGAAAATTTTATTTCCTTGCACGCCTTATATCTCAGGTGAGCCGATTTTTTACAGGAATTGAAATCCACCCAGGGGCTACGATCGGAAGAAGATTTTTCATAGACCATGGGATGGGGGTTGTCATTGGGGAGACATGTGAAATCGGCAATAACGTAACCGTTTTTCAGGGGGTTACTCTTGGAGGAACGGGGAAAGAAAGGGGCAAAAGGCATCCGACAATTAAAGATGACGCTTTGATAGCGACAGGTGCTAAAGTGCTCGGTTCAATAACTGTCGGTGAAGGCTCTAAAATAGGGGCTGGTTCAGTTGTGCTACACGATGTTCCGGACTACTCTACAGTTGTCGGCATCCCGGGAAGGGTTGTCGTGCAAAACGGCAAGAAAATCAAACGGGATTTAAACCATCAGGATTTACCCGATCCGGTTGCTGACCGGTTTAAGTCTTTGGAACAGCAGATTTTAGAGCTGAAGACGGAACTTGAAGACAGAAAAGAAAGGATTAATCAAAAATGACAATCACTCTTTATAATACATTGACTAGACAGAAGGAAACGTTCGTTCCTCTTGAAGAGGGAAAAGTAAAAATGTACGTGTGCGGACCGACGGTTTACAATTATATTCATATTGGAAATGCCCGTCCGGCCATCGTTTATGACACGGTTCGAAACTATTTGGAGTATAAAGGCTACGATGTCCAATATGTCTCTAACTTCACAGATGTAGATGATAAATTAATTAAAGCGGCAAATGAACTTGGTGAAGATGTTCCGACCATTTCTGAGCGTTTTATTAAGGCATACTTTGAAGATGTGGGCGCTCTTGGCTGCAGAAAAGCGGACCTTCATCCGCGCGTCATGGAAAACATGGATGCGATTATTGATTTCATAGATCAGCTGGTGAAAAAGGGCTATGCTTATGAATCTGAAGGAGATGTTTATTTCAAAACAAGAGCATTTGAGGGATACGGAAAGCTCTCGCAGCAATCGATTGATGAATTGAGATCTGGCGCACGCATCCGAGTTGGCGAGAAAAAAGAAGATGCTCTTGATTTCGCTCTGTGGAAAGCGGCTAAAGAAGGAGAAATCTCTTGGGAAAGCCCTTGGGGGAAAGGACGTCCGGGCTGGCACATTGAATGCTCTGCGATGGTGAAAAAGTACTTAGGTGATCAAATTGATATCCATGCAGGCGGCCAGGATTTAACATTCCCTCACCATGAAAATGAAATTGCTCAATCAGAAGCGCTGACTGGCAAAACATTTGCGAAATACTGGCTTCATAACGGCTATATCAATATCGATAATGAAAAAATGTCAAAATCACTCGGCAACTTTGTGCTTGTGCATGACATTATTAAACAGCATGATCCGCAGCTGCTCAGATTCTTTATGCTGTCTGTTCACTATCGTCACCCAATTAACTATTCAGAAGAGCTTCTGGAGAACACAAAGAGCGCGTTTAACCGGTTGAAAACAGCGTACAGCAACCTTCAGCACCGTTTAAACAGCAGCACGAATTTAACAGAAGATGATGATAAATGGCTTGCAAAGATTGAAGAACATCGAACAGCATTTGAAGAAGCAATGGATGATGATTTTAATACAGCGAATGCCATTTCTGTTTTATTCGATTTGGCGAAGAATGCGAACTATTATCTTCAGGAAGATCATACGGCAGATCACGTTATTACAGCGTTTATTGACATGTTTGACCGAATTGTTTCTGTCCTCGGTTTCTCACTGGGTGAGCAGGAGCTTCTGGATCAAGAGATTGAAGATTTGATTGAAAAAAGAAATGAAGCGCGACGCAATCGTGATTTTGCTCTGTCTGATCAGATCCGCGACCAGCTGAAAAGCATGAATATCATTCTTGAAGATACGGCTCAAGGCACTCGCTGGAAACGGGGAGAATAACGGATGCTTGATTTTGAAACGATAAAAGATTCAAAGCAGCTTAACGGCCTTGCGCTTGCTTATATAGGTGATGCCATTTTTGAAGTTTATGTGAGGCATCACCTGCTTAAGCAGGGATTTACCAAACCAAATGATCTTCACAAGAAATCAAGCCGGATCGTATCGGCAAAGTCACAGGCTGAGATCCTTTTCTTTCTGCGGAATCAATCATTTTTCACGGAAGAAGAGGAAGCGGTGCTGAAAAGAGGCAGAAATGCCAAGTCGGGAACGATTCCTAAAAATACAGATGTGCAGACGTACCGCTATAGTACAGCATTTGAAGCACTGCTGGGCTATCTTTTTCTTGAGAAAAAAGAAGAAAGACTGAATCAGCTTGTTGCTGAAGCTATACAATTCGGAACGGTCAGGGAGGAAAACAAATGAGTCAGCAACATGATTACGTCATAGGAAAAAATGCAGTGATCGAGACGTTAAAATCAGATCGCAAGCTGTATAAGCTGTGGATGGCGGAAAACACCGTAAAGGGACAAGCACAGCAGGTGATTGAGCTTGCGAAAAAGCAGGGCATCACCATTCAATACGTCCCTAGAAAAAAACTCGACCAAATGGTGACGGGGCAGCACCAAGGTGTAGTGGCGCAGGTCGCAGCGTATGAGTACGCGGAACTGGACGACTTATATAAAGCGGCAGAGGGAAGAAATGAACAGCCTTTCTTTCTCATTCTGGACGAGCTTGAGGACCCTCATAATCTCGGTTCAATTATGAGAACAGCTGATGCAGTCGGCGCCCATGGCATTGTCATTCCAAAACGCAGAGCTGTCGGTCTGACAACTACAGTGGCAAAAGCTTCAACAGGCGCAATTGAGCATATTCCAGTGGCGAAGGTCACCAATTTGGCGCGAACGCTAGAGGAAATGAAAGAGCGGGGAATCTGGGTTGTCGGAACGGATGCATCCGCGCGGGAGGATTACCGCACAATGGACGGCAGCATGCCTTTGGCTCTCGTCATCGGAAGTGAAGGAAAAGGAATGGGACGCCTGATTAAAGAAAAATGTGATTTTCTTATTAAACTCCCGATGGCAGGTAAAGTTACTTCACTCAATGCATCTGTAGCGGCGGGGCTTTTGATGTATGAAGTCTACCGGAAGCGAAACCCTCTGGGAGAATAATGATCAATGGATATCCTGTTAGTAGACGGATACAACATGATTGGAGCCTGGCCGCAGCTGAAGGATTTAAAAGCGAATAGTTTTGAAGAGGCGAGAGACGTACTGATTCAGAAAATGGCGGAATATCAATCGTATACAGGAAACAGGGTTATTGTCGTATTTGACGCGCATCTTGTGAAGGGAATTGAGAAAAAACAGACTAACCACAGAGTTGAAGTGATTTTCACAAAAGAAAATGAGACTGCGGATGAGCGGATAGAAAAGCTGGCACAGGATCTGAATAACATTGCGACTCAAATTCATGTTGCGACCTCTGACTACACTGAGCAGTGGGCGATTTTCGGACAAGGGGCATTGCGAAAATCGGCCCGGGAGCTCTTGAGAGAGGTAGAAGCGATAGAAAGGCGAATCGAAAGGCGGGTAAGAAAGATCACTTCCGAAAAGCCAGCGGGTAAAATTGCTTTATCGGAAGAGGTTTTGAAAACGTTTGAAAAATGGCGGAGGGGCGACTTAGATTAAGTTGACGCTTTTTTGTCCAGTAATGTATAATATTTCTATCTACGTGCGCCGGGGGGATCGGAGTGAATCTACAGAACAACAAGGGAAAATTCAACAAAGAGCAGTTTTGCCAGTTGGAGGACGAGCAGGTCATTGAAAAGGTTCATGTTGGGGACAGTGATGCGTTAGATTACTTGATTACGAAGTACCGAAACTTTGTTCGTGCAAAAGCAAGATCCTATTTTTTAATAGGTGCGGACAGAGAAGATATTGTTCAGGAAGGAATGATAGGCCTCTATAAGTCTATTCGTGACTTCAAAGAGGACAAGCTTACCTCTTTCAAAGCTTTCGCAGAATTATGTATTACCCGCCAAATTATTACCGCAATAAAGACAGCTACTCGCCAGAAACACATTCCTTTGAATTCCTACGTCTCATTAGATAAACCGATTTTTGATGAAGAATCAGATCGAACGCTGCTTGATGTCATTTCGGGAGCGAAAACGTTAAACCCAGAAGAAATGATTATCAATCAGGAAGAATTTGATGATATTGAAATGAAAATGGGAGAACTTTTAAGTGATTTAGAGAGAAAAGTACTTGTATTATATCTAGACGGAAGAAGCTACCAAGAGATTTCAGATGAGCTGAACCGCCATGTCAAATCGATCGATAACGCCCTTCAGCGAGTCAAACGCAAGCTGGAGAAGTACCTGGAAATTCGCGAGATCAGTTTGTAATAGGGATTTATGGTATATTGACAGTATTTTTCTGACTATGATATGTTACTTAAGATAAGAACTAATGTCTATTTAGAAAAAGGTGTAATGACATGAGAAAAAAGATTACGTTAGCATGCAAGACATGCGGAAACCGTAACTATACGACAATGAAGAGCTCTGCATCAGCGGCTGAGCGATTAGAAGTAAAGAAATACTGCAGTACTTGCAATTCACATACAGCTCATCTTGAAACAAAATAGTGTTTGCGCTTTTAAATTGTGGAGGTCTTTTACATGCGTATTATGAGATTCTTTAAAGATGTTGGGAAAGAAATGAAAAAGGTAAGCTGGCCTAAAGGAAAAGAGTTAACTCGCTATACCATCACGGTTATTTCAACAGTTATCTTTTTTATTATCTTTTTTGCCCTCCTTGACACAGGAATTTCTCAATTAATTCGTTTAATAGTTGAATAATGATCAGCAATACGTGCTATAATAGATCATAATATCACTTGCCAAAACCCGTTCAGCGGGTTTTTTATTGTGGGTTAAAAATGAAAGTTATCATAGGCTTACCGCCTATTTATTGCATGAAGCGTTATGGTAGTACACTAAAACCAAATGCGGGGAGGGAAGGACTGGACAGTCCTGAAGAGAATGGAAAAGAATTGGTATGTTGTTCACACGTACTCTGGTTATGAGAACAAAGTAAAAGCCAACTTGGAAAAACGTGTTGAATCAATGGGGATGCAGGATAAGATTTTTCGTGTAGTCGTACCTGAAGAAGAAGAGACGGATATCAAAAACGGCAAGAAAAAAGTCGTCAAAAAGAAAGTATTCCCTGGTTATGTCCTTGTTGAAATCGTCATGACGGATGATTCTTGGTATGTTGTCCGCAACACACCTGGTGTTACTGGATTCGTAGGTTCTGCCGGCTCTGGTTCAAAACCGACGGCGCTTCTTCCTGGCGAAGCAGAAACCATTCTGAAGAGAATGGGTATGGACGAACGCAAAACTGACATTGACTTTGAATTAAAAGAGACAGTGAAAGTGATAGACGGACCTTTTGCCAACTTTACGGGATCAATTGAAGAGATTGACTACGATAAAAGCAAGGTTAAAGTTTTCGTTAATATGTTCGGCCGTGAAACGCCGGTTGAGCTGGAATTTACCCAGATCGACAAATTGTAATGTGAAAAAACTTGAAATTGCTATATATAAATGATAATATAGCAAAGGTACGTCTTGGACTTATCCAAGGCAGCTAGCTTGATATTTCATCATTCATATAAAGAATGAAACCTTGAGTGGGAGGGTTTACCCTATTACCACATCACGGACTTAAGGAGGTGTGTCTCGTGGCTAAAAAAGTAGTAAAAGTTGTAAAATTGCAAATTCCTGCTGGAAAAGCTAACCCAGCGCCGCCAGTTGGACCTGCACTAGGTCAAGCCGGTGTTAATATCATGGGATTCTGTAAGGAGTTTAACGCTCGTACAGCTGACCAAGCTGGTTTAATCATTCCTGTTGAAATTTCGGTTTACGAAGACCGTTCATTTACATTTATTACAAAAACTCCACCTGCTGCAGTATTGCTTAAAAAAGCAGCTGGAATTGAGTCTGGTTCTGGTGAACCAAACCGTAATAAAGTGGCAACCGTTAAGCGCGATAAAGTACGCGAAATCGCTGAAACGAAAATGCCTGACTTAAACGCAGCAGACGTTGAAGCGGCAATGCGCATGGTTGAAGGTACTGCACGCAGTATGGGTATTGTAATCGAGGATTAATTTGTTTCTTGTCGGGTTGCGAGTTTTCACAAGTTCGCAACCCTTATTCGTGGGAGGTTATTCCGCTATAACCACATAAGGAGGAAATTTTAAAATGGCTAAAAAAGGTAAAAAGTACGCAGAAGCTGCTAAGCTTGTAGATCGTGCGAAAGCTTACGATGTTTCTGAAGCAGTAGCTCTCGTTAAAAAAACAAACACAGCTAAATTCGACGCTACAGTTGAAGTTGCATTCCGTCTAGGGGTTGACCCTCGTAAAAACGACCAGCAAATCCGCGGAGCAGTTGTGCTTCCAAACGGAACTGGTAAAACTCAGCGCGTTCTCGTTTTCGCAAAAGGCGAAAAAGCGAAAGAAGCTGAAGCTGCTGGTGCAGATTACGTTGGAGATACTGACTACATCAACAAAATTCAACAAGGCTGGTTCGATTTCGATGTAATCGTAGCTACACCTGACATGATGGGTGAAGTTGGTAAAATCGGTCGTGTACTTGGACCAAAAGGTTTAATGCCAAACCCTAAAACTGGTACAGTTACTTTCGAAGTTGAAAAAGCAATCGGCGAAATCAAAGCTGGTAAAGTTGAATACCGCGTTGATAAAGCTGGAAACATCCATGTTCCTATCGGTAAAGTTTCTTTCGAGGATGAAAAACTTGTTGAGAACTTCACAACAATGTATGATACAATCCTGAAAGCAAAACCTGCTGCAGCAAAAGGTGTTTACGTGAAAAACGTTGCTGTAACTTCTACTATGGGACCTGGTGTCAAAGTAGATGCTTCAACTTTCAACGTAAAATAATATTGACATGAATTCAACATTCTGATATGATTCAAAATGTTGTAAAATATAATATATCATTTATACCGTAGACAGTAGGGGCTTAACAGCTTAATATCCTACCGAGGTGTATATTATCACAGCTATTACGTTACGTATGCTTGTATATACAGCCTCCATGTCTCATGGAGGCTTTTTATATGGAATCCGTTTCTCAGTCGTGATCACCTGACGGTATAAGTGTTACACAAGAATCTACAGGAGGTGTAACCATGAGCAGCGCAATTGAAACAAAAAAAGTTGTTGTTGAAGAAATTGCTTCTAAATTAAAAGAAAGCAAATCAACGATCATCGTTGATTACCGCGGACTTAACGTTTCTGAAGTAACAGAACTTCGTAAACAGCTTCGTGAAGCTAACGTTGAGTTCAAAGTTTACAAAAACACAATGACTCGCCGTGCGGTTGAACAAGCTGAACTTGATGGTTTGAATGATGTCTTAACTGGACCGAATGCAATTGCATTCAGTACTGAGGATGTTGTCGCTCCAGCTAAAGTTCTTAACGAGTTTGCTAAACAGCATGAAGCTCTTGAAATCAAAGCTGGCGTTATCGAAGGTAAAGTTTCTACTGTTGAAGAAGTGAAAGCTCTTGCTGAACTTCCATCACGCGAAGGCTTGCTTTCTATGTTGCTTAGCGTACTTCAAGCTCCAGTTCGCAACCTTGCTCTTGCTGCAAAAGCTGTGGCAGATCAAAAGGAAGAACAAGGCGCTTAATCTAATCAGTTTTTAAAAATCAAAACAAATGGAGGAATTACAAATGGCTTTAAATATCGAAGAAATCATTGCTTCCGTTAAAGAAGCAACTGTACTTGAATTGAACGACCTAGTAAAAGCAATCGAAGAAGAATTTGGCGTAACTGCTGCTGCTCCTGTAGCTGTAGCTGGCGGAGCTGCTGCAGGCGGAGCTGCTGAAGAGCAAAGCGAATTCGACCTTATCCTTGCTGGTGCAGGTTCTCAAAAAATCAAAGTTATCAAAGTTGTACGTGAAATCACTGGTCTTGGCTTGAAAGAAGCTAAAGAACTTGTTGACAACACTCCAAAACCACTTAAAGAAGGTATTGCTAAAGAAGAAGCTGAAGAGCTTAAAGCTAAACTTGAAGAAGTTGGCGCTTCTGTAGAAGTTAAGTAATCTTCACTTGCCTGTAGGGGAAGCTCGCTTTTATGAGGCGGGCTTTTTCTTTGCCATTCTTTAAGTTATGAAAAAAAGGAGGTTCTAATAATGAGTGAGCACTATTATTCAGAAAAACCTTCAGTAAAAAGCAACAAACAAACATGGTCTTTTAGGCTTCGAAACAAGGAGTTTACGTTTACCAGCGACAGCGGTGTTTTTTCTAAAAAGGAAGTCGATTTTGGCTCGCGCCTGCTGGTCGAATCTTTTGAAGAGCCTGAAGTTGAGGGCGGCTTTCTAGATGTAGGCTGCGGCTATGGCCCGATTGGATTATCGCTGGCCAGCGACTTTAAAGACCGGACCATCCACATGATTGATGTTAATGAAAGAGCCGTAGAGTTATCAAATGAAAATGCAGAACGAAACGGAATAACAAATGTTGAGATTTACCAAAGCGATTTGTTTTCAAACGTTGACTCTGCTCAAACATTTGCTTCTATTCTTACAAATCCCCCAATCCGAGCCGGAAAAAAAGTTGTCCATGCTATCTTTGAGAAAAGCGCTGAACACTTAAAAGCTTCAGGTGAATTGTGGATCGTCATACAGAAAAAACAAGGTGCGCCTTCTGCCATTGAAAAGCTTGAGGAACTGTTCGAAGAAGTTTCTGTCGTTCAAAAAAAGAAAGGCTATTATATCATAAAAGCAAAAAAAGTTTGACTCGGTATTTTGGCTATGTTAATATTATAAAATGCCAATGTATATATTTAGATTGATATGATGAAATGTCAATATCTATGTATAAATTATACAAGTATGGAAATGCTAATAAAATCGGTATTTGTTTTTGGATGTGGTTTTCTTAATTAGAAACCCTTTTTTCTTTTGTCTTGTAAAAGTGTTTTCTTTCTTTCTTTGGAAGAAATGCTTATTACACATATAATACGCATGATTTGAGGGGTGAATCAGTTGACAGGTCAACTAGTTCAGTATGGACGACACCGCCAGCGCAGAAGCTATGCTCGCATTAGCGAAGTGTTAGAATTACCAAATCTCATTGAAATTCAAACCTCTTCTTATCAGTGGTTTCTTGATGAGGGTCTTAGAGAGATGTTTCAAGACATATCGCCAATTGAGGATTTCACTGGTAACCTCTCTCTTGAGTTCATTGATTACAGTTTAGGGGAGCCTAAATATCCTGTAGAGGAATCAAAAGAACGTGATGTGACTTACTCAGCTCCGCTAAGAGTGAAGGTTCGTTTAATTAACAAAGAAACTGGAGAGGTAAAAGACCAAGATGTCTTCATGGGTGATTTCCCTATTATGACAGATACAGGTACTTTTATCATAAACGGTGCGGAACGCGTTATCGTTTCCCAGCTTGTTCGGTCTCCAAGTGTATATTTCAGTGGTAAAGTAGACAAAAACGGTAAAAAAGGTTTTACCGCAACTGTCATTCCAAACCGTGGCGCATGGTTAGAATACGAAACTGATGCGAAAGATGTTGTTTATGTACGCATTGATCGCACACGTAAGTTGCCGGTTACGGTTCTTTTGCGTGCTCTCGGCTTCGGCTCCGATCAAGAGATTCTTGATCTTGTAGGAGAAAACGAATACCTGCGAAATACGCTTGATAAAGATAACACAGAAAACAGCGATAAAGCGCTGCTCGAAATCTACGAGCGCCTCCGTCCTGGAGAGCCGCCTACAGTGGAAAATGCGAAAAGCTTGCTTGATTCTCGTTTCTTTGATCCGAAACGATACGATCTTGCCAATGTAGGACGCTATAAAATTAATAAAAAGCTTCATATTAAAAATCGCCTCTTTAATCAGAGACTTGCTGAAACGCTTGTTGATCCTGAAACAGGAGAAATCCTGGCTGAAAAAGGTCAGATTCTTGATAGAAGAACTCTTGATAAAGTACTGCCATACTTAGAAAACGGAATCGGTTTCAGAAAGCTGTATCCGAACGGCGGTGTTGTTGAGGATGAAGTAACGCTTCAATCCATTAAAATCTTTGCTCCTACTGATCAAGAAGGAGAACAGGTTATTAATGTCATCGGCAATGCTTACGTTGAAGAAGAGATTAAAAACATTACTCCTGCTGATATTATTTCTTCTATCAGCTACTTCTTCAACTTGCTGCACGGAGTAGGCGACACAGATGATATTGACCATCTTGGAAACCGCCGTTTACGTTCTGTAGGTGAACTTCTCCAGAACCAATTCCGTATCGGTTTAAGCCGTATGGAGCGTGTGGTTCGTGAGAGAATGTCAATTCAAGATACGAATACAATTACACCTCAGCAGCTGATCAATATTCGTCCTGTTATTGCGTCCATTAAAGAGTTCTTTGGAAGCTCTCAGCTTTCTCAATTCATGGACCAGACGAACCCGCTTGCTGAATTAACACATAAGCGCCGTCTGTCGGCTCTTGGACCGGGCGGATTGACACGTGAGCGTGCCGGAATGGAAGTGCGTGACGTTCACTACTCCCACTATGGCCGTATGTGTCCGATTGAAACGCCGGAGGGACCGAACATCGGTTTGATCAACTCACTATCATCATATGCAAAAGTAAACCGTTTTGGCTTTATTGAAACGCCATATCGCCGCGTTGATCCTGAAACAGGAAAAGTGACGCCGAGAATCGATTACTTAACTGCTGATGAAGAAGATAACTACGTTGTCGCTCAGGCAAATGCACGACTCGATGACGAAGGTGCATTTGTGGATGACAGCATTGTAGCCCGTTTCCGCGGTGAGAACACCGTTGTTCCTAGAAACCGTGTTGATTACATGGATGTATCGCCTAAGCAGGTAGTATCTGCTGCGACAGCATGTATCCCGTTCTTAGAAAACGATGACTCGAACCGTGCCCTAATGGGAGCGAACATGCAGCGTCAGGCTGTGCCTTTGATGCAGCCGGAAGCGCCATTTGTAGGAACTGGTATGGAATACGTATCAGGTAAAGACTCTGGTGCCGCTGTGATTTGTAAACACCCTGGTATCGTTGAACGTGTAGAAGCGAAAAACGTTTGGGTTCGCCGCTATGAAGAAGTAGACGGTCAAAAAGTAAAAGGCAACCTGGATAAATACAGCTTGCTGAAATTTGTCCGCTCTAACCAAGGTACTTGCTACAACCAGCGTCCGATCGTAAGTGTCGGCGATGAAGTGGTAAAAGGAGAAATCCTTGCTGACGGTCCTTCTATGGAGCTTGGTGAACTTGCACTTGGCCGTAACGTAATGGTCGGCTTCATGACATGGGATGGCTACAACTATGAGGATGCCATCATCATGAGTGAACGTCTTGTGAAAGATGATGTTTATACATCTATTCACATTGAAGAATATGAATCAGAAGCACGTGATACTAAACTCGGGCCTGAAGAAATCACTCGCGATATTCCGAACGTCGGTGAAGATGCGCTTCGCAATCTTGATGACCGCGGAATTATCCGTATCGGGGCAGAAGTAAAAGACGGAGATCTTCTCGTTGGTAAAGTAACGCCTAAGGGTGTAACAGAACTTACTGCAGAAGAACGCCTTCTTCACGCCATCTTTGGTGAAAAAGCCCGCGAGGTTCGTGATACTTCTCTTCGTGTGCCTCACGGCGGCGGCGGAATTATTCACGATGTTAAAGTCTTCAACCGTGAGGACGGAGACGAACTTCCTCCAGGTGTGAACCAGTTAGTACGCGTATATATCGTTCAGAAGCGTAAAATTTCTGAAGGGGATAAAATGGCCGGTCGTCACGGTAACAAAGGTGTTATTTCTAAGATTCTTCCTGAAGAGGATATGCCTTATCTTCCTGACGGCACACCAATTGATATCATGCTTAACCCGCTTGGCGTACCATCACGTATGAACATCGGGCAGGTATTAGAGCTTCACATGGGTATGGCCGCTCGTTACCTCGGCATCCACATTGCGTCACCGGTATTTGACGGAGCGCGTGAAGAGGATGTTTGGGAAACACTTGAAGAAGCCGGAATGTCTCGTGACGCTAAAACCGTTCTTTACGACGGACGTACCGGAGAGCCGTTTGATAACCGTGTATCTGTCGGTATCATGTACATGATTAAACTGGCTCACATGGTTGACGATAAACTTCATGCACGCTCTACAGGTCCTTACTCACTTGTTACGCAGCAGCCTCTTGGCGGTAAAGCTCAATTTGGCGGACAGCGTTTTGGTGAGATGGAGGTTTGGGCACTTGAAGCTTACGGTGCAGCTTACACTCTTCAAGAGATTCTGACTGTTAAGTCTGATGACGTGGTTGGACGTGTGAAAACATACGAAGCCATCGTTAAAGGCGACAACGTTCCTGAACCTGGTGTTCCGGAATCATTCAAAGTATTAATTAAAGAACTTCAAAGTTTAGGTATGGATGTGAAAATCCTTTCTAGCGATGAAGAAGAAATAGAAATGAGAGATTTAGAAGACGAAGAAGATGCAAAACAAGCTGACGGCCTGGCGTTATCAGGTGATGAAGAGCCGGAAGAAACAGCATCTGCAGACGTTGAACGCGATGTAGTAACAAAAGAATAATCTCTAGTTATAAAGGCAAGTGACATCGGTTAATCCGAAGATAAAAAGGGAGGTAGGCCCCTTGCTAGATGTGAACAATTTTGAGTATATGAACATCGGTCTTGCTTCACCGGATAAAATCCGTTCATGGTCTTTTGGTGAAGTGAAAAAGCCTGAAACGATAAACTATCGTACGTTAAAACCTGAAAAGGACGGTCTATTCTGCGAACGCATTTTCGGACCGACTAAGGACTGGGAATGTCATTGCGGGAAGTACAAGCGAGTTCGTTATAAAGGCGTAGTTTGTGACCGCTGCGGAGTTGAAGTAACACGGGCTAAAGTCCGTCGTGAGAGAATGGGGCACATTGAACTGGCTGCCCCAGTTTCCCACATTTGGTATTTCAAAGGTATCCCAAGTCGTATGGGTCTAGTGTTAGATATGTCGCCTCGTGCACTGGAAGAAGTTATTTACTTTGCTTCTTACGTTGTAACTGATCCGGCAAACACACCGCTTGAAAAGAAACAGCTTCTATCAGAAAAGGAATACCGTGCGTATCTTGATAAGTACGGTAATAAGTTCCAAGCATCTATGGGTGCGGAAGCGATTCATAAACTTCTTCAAGATATCGATCTTGTAAAAGAAGTTGATATGTTAAAAGAAGAGCTGAAAACATCTCAAGGACAGCGTCGTACTCGTGCGATCAAACGCCTTGAAGTTTTGGAAGCCTTCCGTAACTCAGGAAACAAGCCTTCTTGGATGATCCTTGATGTGCTTCCTGTTATTCCTCCTGAGCTCAGACCGATGGTTCAGCTTGATGGCGGACGTTTTGCGACTTCTGATTTGAACGACCTTTATCGTCGTGTCATCAACCGTAACAATCGTTTGAAACGCCTTTTAGACCTTGGTGCGCCTAGCATTATCGTTCAAAACGAAAAGCGTATGCTTCAAGAGGCTGTCGATGCTTTAATTGACAACGGCCGTCGCGGACGCCCTGTAACAGGTCCTGGTAACAGACCATTAAAATCTCTTTCTCACATGCTGAAAGGGAAGCAAGGCCGTTTCCGTCAAAACCTTCTTGGTAAACGTGTCGATTACTCCGGACGTTCTGTAATCGTCGTTGGTCCTCATCTGAAAATGTACCAATGCGGATTACCGAAGGAAATGGCGCTCGAACTTTTCAAACCTTTCGTTATGAAAGAGCTTGTTGAAAAGGGTCTTGCTCACAACATTAAGAGTGCGAAACGTAAAATTGAGCGCGTACAGCCTGAAGTATGGGATGTACTAGAATCAGTTATCAAGGAGCACCCGGTCCTTCTGAACCGTGCCCCTACGCTTCACAGATTAGGTATCCAAGCGTTTGAACCGACACTTGTTGAAGGACGCGCAATCCGTCTTCACCCGCTCGTATGTACAGCTTATAACGCTGACTTTGACGGTGACCAAATGGCGGTTCACGTACCATTATCTGCAGAAGCTCAAGCTGAAGCACGCATCTTGATGCTTGCCGCTCAAAACATCTTGAACCCTAAAGATGGTAAACCAGTTGTAACACCGTCTCAGGATATGGTACTGGGTAACTATTACCTGACTCTGGAACGTGCTGGTGCTGTTGGTGAGGGTATGGTCTTCAAGAATACGGATGAAGCACTTCTTGCTTATCAAAACGGATATGTTCACCTTCATACGAGAGTGGCTGTTGCAGCGAACTCCCTTAAGAACGTGACATTTACCGAAGAACAGCGCTCAAAATTGTTAATTACAACTGTCGGTAAATTGGTCTTCAATGAAATTCTTCCAGAATCATTCCCTTACATGAATGAACCAACGAAGAGCAACATTGAAGAGAAAACACCAGACCGTTTCTTCTTAGAAAAAGGTGCCGATGTAAAAGCTGCCATCGCACAGCAGCCAATCAATGCACCGTTTAAAAAAGGTATTCTGGGTAAAATCATCGCGGAAATCTTTAAACGATTCCACATTACGGAAACGTCTAAAATGCTTGACCGCATGAAAAACCTAGGTTTCAGATATTCAACAAAAGCTGGTATTACAGTTGGGGTTTCTGATATCGTCGTTCTCGATGATAAACAAGAAATTCTTGAAGAAGCACAAGGCAAAGTTGATAACGTTATGAAGCAGTTCCGCCGCGGTCTGATCACTGAAGAAGAACGCTATGAGAGAGTTATCTCTATCTGGAGTTCTGCAAAAGACGTTATCCAAGGCAAACTGATGAAATCACTTGATGAGCTCAACCCGATCTACATGATGAGTGACTCTGGTGCCCGTGGTAACGCGTCTAACTTTACTCAGCTTGCCGGAATGCGCGGTCTGATGGCCAACCCGGCTGGACGTATCATTGAGTTACCGATCAAATCTAGTTTCCGTGAAGGTCTGACAGTATTGGAGTACTTTATCTCCACTCACGGTGCGCGTAAAGGTCTTGCCGATACCGCCCTTAAAACTGCTGACTCAGGTTACCTTACACGCCGTCTTGTTGACGTTGCACAGGATGTTATCATCCGTGAAACTGATTGCGGAACTGACCGTGGCATCCTTGCTCAACCGCTTAGAGAAGGCACTGAAATCATTGAGCGCTTAGAAGAACGCTTAATCGGCCGTTTTGCAAGAAAACAAGTGAAACACCCTGAAACAGGTGAAGTGCTTGTAAACGAAAACGAACTGATCGATGAAGATAAAGCGATTGAAATCGTTGAAGCCGGCATTGAAGAAGTGTGGATCCGTTCTGCCTTCACATGTAATACGCCTCATGGTGTATGTAAACGATGCTATGGCCGAAACCTTGCGACTGGTACCGATGTAGAAGTCGGAGAAGCAGTTGGAATCATCGCTGCCCAATCAATCGGTGAGCCTGGTACACAGTTAACAATGCGTACATTCCATACAGGCGGGGTTGCAGGAGACGATATCACACAGGGTCTTCCGCGTATCCAAGAGCTTTTCGAAGCGCGTAATCCAAAAGGTCAGGCAACAATTACCGAAATCGACGGTACAGTCGTTGAAATTAATGAAGTTCGCGACAAACAGCAGGAAATTGTGGTTCAAGGCGCAGTTGAAACACGCTCTTATACGGCACCATATAACTCCCGCTTAAAAGTAGCGGAAGGAGATAAAATTACTCGAGGCCAAGTGTTGACAGAAGGTTCAATCGATCCGAAAGAACTTCTTAAAGTGACTGACCTGACTACTGTTCAAGAGTATCTTCTTCATGAGGTTCAAAAGGTTTACCGTATGCAGGGTGTTGAAATTGGCGATAAACACGTAGAAGTAATGGTTCGCCAAATGCTTCGCAAAGTACGTGTGATTGATGCCGGTGAGACTGATGTGCTTCCTGGCTCATTACTTGATATTCACCAATTTACTGAAGCGAACAAAAAGGTATTGCTGGAAGGCAAACGTCCTGCTACAGGCCGTCCTGTCTTACTCGGTATTACCAAAGCTTCTCTTGAAACTGATTCATTCTTATCTGCTGCTTCCTTCCAGGAAACAACACGTGTCCTTACAGACGCTGCGATCAAAGGTAAGCGTGACGAACTTCTCGGCCTGAAAGAGAATGTTATCATCGGTAAGCTTGTTCCGGCTGGTACTGGAATGATGAAATACCGAAAAGTAAAACCTGTTTCAAATGTTCAGCCGACTGAGGACATGGTTCCGGTTGAATAACTGATATCATGCTGCTGAGAGACTGCAAAACAGTCTTTCAGCAGTCATATTTAAATAAAAAAATCACTCTATGAGAAGATAGAAACTAAAAAATGTCATACCTTGTTGACATTCGTCTCCTAGAATGATAATATAACCAAGGTGCTCGAAATAAACCTGTTACTTTGGAGGATATGTTTATGTCTTATGATAAAGTATCACAGGCCAAATCAATTATTATTGGTACGAAGCAAACAGTGAAAGCTCTAAAACGAGGTTCAGTAAAGGAAGTAGTCGTTGCAAAAGACGCGGATCCTATTCTTACGTCAAGTGTGATAACACTTGCGAAAGATAATGGGATTGCTGTCTCAATGGTTGAATCCATGAAAAAGCTCGGCAAAGCCTGCGGAATTGAAGTAGGAGCAGCAGCTGTTGCCATTATGTTATAACGTACTTTTTGTTTTTGCGTGAGATTTATTCTCGTGTAAAGACATTGTTTTTTGCCTATTGATGAACCACCTGGGTATGTGGGTTATAAAACGTAATGAAGGGAGGAACAAAACATGCCTACAATTAATCAGCTAATTCGCAAAGGACGCGTGAGTAAAGTAGAAAACTCAAAGTCTCCTGCACTTAACAAAGGATACAACAGCTTTAAAAAAGAGCACACTAATGTATCTTCTCCACAAAAACGCGGGGTATGTACTCGTGTTGGTACAATGACACCGAAAAAACCGAACTCAGCACTTCGTAAATATGCTCGTGTTCGTTTGACTAACGGAATTGAGGTTACTGCTTACATTCCTGGTATCGGTCACAACCTGCAAGAGCACAGTGTTGTACTTATCCGCGGCGGACGTGTAAAAGACTTACCAGGGGTACGTTACCACATCGTTCGTGGTGCGCTTGACACTGCTGGAGTTGAAAACCGTGCGCAAGGCCGTTCTAAATACGGTACTAAACGTCCTAAAGCAAAATAATAAACGTATAAACGTATAATTGATGAAGGGAGGATATTCAGATGCCACGTAAAGGTCCTGTAGCAAAAAGAGACGTTTTACCTGATCCGATTTACAACTCTAAGCTTGTATCTCGTCTAATCAACAAAATGATGATCGACGGTAAAAAAGGTAAGTCTCAAACAATCCTATACAAGTCATTCGATATCATTAAAGAACGTACTGGCAATGATGCAATGGAGGTTTTCGAACAAGCATTGAAAAACATCATGCCTGTACTTGAAGTAAAAGCACGCCGTGTAGGTGGTGCGAACTACCAAGTTCCTGTAGAAGTTCGTCCTGAACGTCGTACTACTCTTGGACTTCGCTGGTTAGTTAACTATGCTCGTCTTCGCGGAGAAAAAACGATGGAAGAGCGTTTAGCTAACGAAATCCTTGACGCAGCTAACAACACTGGAGCTGCTGTTAAGAAACGTGAAGATACTCATAAGATGGCTGAAGCAAACAAAGCATTTGCTCACTATCGTTGGTAGGATTTATATACTAAAAAACACAATTTCCCAATAAGGAAGGAGAAATTACCCAATGGCAAGAGAGTTCTCCTTAGACAAAACTCGTAATATCGGGATCATGGCTCACATTGATGCCGGTAAAACGACTACTACAGAACGTATCTTGTTCTATACTGGTCGTATCCACAAAATTGGTGAAACTCATGAAGGAGCTTCACAAATGGACTGGATGGAGCAGGAACAAGAACGTGGTATCACAATCACTTCCGCTGCGACAACTGCACAGTGGAAAGGATACCGCGTAAACATCATCGATACTCCAGGACACGTAGACTTCACAGTTGAAGTTGAACGTTCTCTTCGTGTACTTGATGGTGCTGTTGCTGTACTTGACGCACAGTCTGGCGTTGAGCCTCAAACAGAAACTGTTTGGCGTCAAGCAACAACTTACGGAGTACCGCGTATCGTTTTCGTCAACAAAATGGACAAAATCGGTGCAGACTTCCTTTACTCTGTAGGAACTTTAAGAGATCGTCTTCAAGCTAACGCTCATGCAATTCAATTGCCGATCGGTGCTGAAGACAACTTCGAAGGTATCATTGACCTAGTAGAAAACGTTGCGTATTTCTACGAAGATGATCTCGGAACTCGTTCTGATGCGAAAGAAATCCCTGAAGAGTACAAAGAGCAAGCTGAAGAGCTTCGCAACAGCCTCATTGAAGCTGTATGTGAGCTTGATGAAGAGCTTATGGACAAATACCTTGAGGGTGAAGAGATCACTATTGACGAGTTAAAAGCAGGTATCCGTAAAGGTACTTTAAATGTTGAATTCTACCCAGTTCTTGTGGGTTCTGCCTTCAAAAACAAAGGTGTTCAATTAGTACTTGATGCTGTTCTTGACTACCTTCCTGCACCAACAGACGTTGCTGCAATCAAAGGTATACGTCCTGATACAAATGAAGAGATTGAGCGTCATTCTTCTGATGACGAGCCATTCTCTGCATTAGCATTTAAAGTTATGACTGACCCTTACGTTGGTAAGCTGACGTTCTTCCGTGTGTACTCTGGAACACTTGATTCTGGTTCATACGTGAAAAACTCAACTAAAGGCAAACGTGAGCGTGTTGGACGTATCCTTCAAATGCACGCCAACAGCCGTGAAGAAATCTCTACTGTATATGCAGGAGATATCGCAGCTGCTGTAGGTCTAAAAGATACTTCTACTGGAGATACTCTATGTGATGAAAAGGATCTAGTTATCCTTGAATCAATGGAATTCCCAGAACCAGTTATCGACGTTGCAATTGAGCCTAAATCAAAAGCTGACCAAGATAAAATGGGTATCGCTTTAGCAAAACTTGCTGAAGAGGATCCAACATTCCGTACTCAAACAAACCCGGAAACTGGTCAGACAATCATCTCTGGTATGGGTGAGCTTCACCTTGATATCATTGTTGATCGTATGAAGCGTGAATTCAAAGTAGAAGCTAACGTTGGTGCTCCTCAAGTTGCGTACCGTGAAACATTCCGTTCCGGTGCAAAAGTTGAAGGTAAATTCGTACGTCAGTCTGGTGGACGCGGTCAGTTCGGTCACGTTTGGATTGAATTCGAACCAAACGAAGAAGGCGCTGGCTTTGAATTCGAAAATGCGATTGTCGGTGGGGTTGTTCCTCGTGAATACATCCCAGCTGTTCAAGCAGGTCTAGAAGATTCACTTGAAAATGGTGTATTAGCTGGATTCCCGCTTATCGACATTAAAGCAAAACTTTTTGATGGATCTTACCATGATGTTGACTCAAACGAAATGGCATTTAAAGTTGCTGCTTCTATGGCATTGAAAAATGCAGTCAGCAAATGTAACCCAGTTCTTCTTGAACCAATCATGAAAGTAGAAGTGGTTATTCCTGAAGAATACATGGGAGATATCATGGGTGATGTTACTTCTCGTCGCGGACGCGTAGAAGGTATGGAAGCTCGCGGTAACGCGCAAGTTGTTCGTGCGATGGTTCCTCTTGCTGAAATGTTCGGTTACGCTACTGCCCTTCGTTCTAACACGCAAGGTCGCGGTACGTTCACTATGCACATGGATCACTACGAAGAAGTGCCGAAGAGCATTGCTGAAGAAATTATCAAAAAAAATAAAGGCGAATAATTGATTTTGCCTCTTAACTCAAGTATAACTACTATTGTAAGATGAGGAAGTGAAAGCTTTCTTTCACTTCCTATCACTCTATACATTATTAATTAAAAGCTCTTAAGGAGGATTTTAGAATGGCTAAAGAAAAATTCGACCGTTCCAAATCACATGCCAATATCGGTACAATTGGACACGTTGACCATGGTAAAACAACTTTAACTGCTGCTATCACAACAGTACTTCATAAGAAATCTGGTAAAGGTACAGCTATGGCGTACGATCAAATTGATGGTGCACCAGAAGAACGTGAGCGCGGTATCACAATCTCTACTGCACACGTTGAGTATGAAACTGAAACTCGTCACTATGCACACGTTGACTGCCCAGGACACGCTGACTATGTTAAAAACATGATCACTGGTGCTGCGCAAATGGACGGAGCTATCCTAGTAGTATCTGCTGCTGATGGCCCAATGCCACAAACTCGTGAGCACATCCTTCTTTCTAAAAACGTTGGTGTACCATACATCGTTGTATTCTTAAACAAATGCGACATGGTAGACGACGAAGAGCTTCTTGAACTAGTTGAAATGGAAGTTCGCGATCTTCTTAGCGAATACGACTTCCCTGGTGATGATGTACCAGTTATCAAAGGTTCTGCTCTTAAAGCTCTTGAAGGAGATGCTGAGTACGAAGCTAAAATCTTCGAACTTATGGATGCAGTTGATGAGTACATCCCAACTCCAGAACGTGACACTGAAAAACCATTCATGATGCCAGTTGAGGACGTATTCTCAATCACTGGTCGTGGTACAGTTGCTACTGGACGTGTTGAGCGTGGACAAGTTAAAGTCGGTGACGAAGTTGAAATCATCGGTCTTCAAGAAGAAAACAGCAAAACAACTGTTACTGGTGTTGAAATGTTCCGTAAGCTTCTTGATTACGCTGAAGCTGGAGACAACATTGGAGCCCTTCTTCGCGGTGTAGCTCGTGAAGATATCCAACGTGGTCAAGTACTTGCTAAACCAGGTACAATCACTCCACACAGCAAATTCAAAGCTGAAGTTTACGTTCTTTCTAAAGAAGAGGGTGGACGTCATACTCCATTCTTCTCTAACTACCGTCCTCAGTTCTACTTCCGTACAACTGACGTAACTGGTATCATCCATCTTCCAGAAGGCGTAGAAATGGTTATGCCTGGAGACAACACTGAAATGAACGTTGAGCTTATCTCTACAATCGCTATCGAAGAAGGAACTCGTTTCTCTATTCGTGAAGGCGGACGTACTGTTGGTTCAGGCGTTGTTTCTACAATCACTGAGTAATAGTATATTGAAAACGAGATCCTTTGGGTCTCGTTTTTTTGTGTACTTTTTTGTTTGCTTGTATAATAAGGTTTATCTTATTTGAGGAGCTATGGGTTATGAGTGAAAACACATCAATTTCTTTCATGAAAAAACTGAGGATCGAAAATACGAAGCAAATGCTCATGATCAATGGAAATGATATAGCGAACCCATTGCTGCTTTTTTTACATGGTGGACCCGGAGCATCCCAAATCGGATTTATCAGGAGCTATCAAAAGGAACTGGAACAGCACTTTACAGTTGTAAATTGGGATCAAAGGGGTTCAGGTCTTTCCTATACTAAACAGATTCCGCAGAGTTCAATGACAATCAGTCAAATCATTAAAGATACAATTCAAGTAACCGAATGGCTTTTAGACCATTTCTCAAAAACAAAAGTGTACCTTGCAGGACATTCTTGGGGTTCGCTGCTGGCTCTTCATGTTCTGCAAGAGAGGCCGGATCTTTTTCACGCTTATTATGGAATCAGTCAGGTCACTAATACTCAGATGGAAGAAAAAACGGCCTATGATTCTCTGCGCAAGACAAATCGCTTTCTTTCAGTAGCCTTAGGCTTACTCGGCCCTCCACCTTGGAACAAGAAAATTCAGCACTTCATCTTTCGAGTCTGTATTGAACTGAGCAGGGGAGGATTCACTCATCATCGCCGGCACATTCTTACAGTATTGTGTCAGTTGCTTGCTGGAAATGAGTATGGAATAAAAAACATCTCTCGTTTCATCAGAGGACAGCTTTTCAGCGCAAAGTATTTAACTGATGATTTATTTCGTTTTGATGCATTTAAATCAGTTTCTTCTATTAAAGTACCGAGCTTTTTTATTTCGGGGAGACATGATTTGATCGTTCCTGCTGAAACATCGAAACAGTATTATCTGTTTGTGGATGCTCCTGAAAAGCGCTGGCATTATTTTAAAAACTCCGCCCACACGCCGCATATCGAGGAGCCTTCATTATTTGCCAATACTCTGAGTAAACACGCAGTGTACCACTTATGAGAGAAGAAAATTCCCTTATTCACTCGCTTCTTGATAAATAAGAAAAACACCTGTATAATACTAAAAGTGTGCAAATCATGCATATTCTAAATAAGTCTTGCAACATACGTCTATTTTCTGTATAATGGTGTATGTTGGTCTTTGACTGCGATGAAGTGAGAGGTTGCTGACACACCCGGCCGCTTTGCCATGGCAAGGTGTTCAGGTTTTTCTCACGGAGAACTGTCTAACGTGAAGTAGGCGAAAAGGAGGGAAAATAATGGCAAAACAAAAAATTCGTATTCGTTTGAAAGCATATGATCATAGAATCCTTGATCAATCTGCAGAGAAGATTGTTGAAACGGCAAAACGTTCTGGTGCCAGCGTATCTGGTCCGATTCCGTTGCCAACTGAAAAATCAGTTTACACAATCCTTCGTGCGGTGCACAAATACAAAGATTCTCGTGAGCAATTTGAAATGCGTACACATAAACGTTTAATCGACATTGTGAACCCAACACCACAAACTGTTGATGCGCTCATGCGATTAGACTTACCATCTGGTGTCGATATCGAAATTAAACTTTAATTCTAAAATATAGAATGATCTTAATAGGAGGTGTGACGAATGACCAAAGGAATCTTAGGAAGAAAAATTGGTATGACGCAAGTATTCGCAGAAAACGGTGATCTTATTCCGGTAACTGTTATTGAAGCTGCTCCGAACGTTGTTCTCCAAAAGAAAACAGCTGAAAACGACGGCTACGAAGCAATCCAGCTTGGTTTTGACGACAAGCGCGAAAAGCTTTCTAACAAACCTGAACAAGGACACGTTGCTAAAGCGGAAACTGCTCCTAAGCGCTTCGTAAAAGAATTACGCGGAGTGGAAATGGATGCGTATGAAGTTGGTCAGGAAGTCAAGGTTGAAATTTTCTCTGCTGGAGAAATTGTAGATGTAACAGGAGTATCTAAAGGTAAAGGTTTCCAAGGTGCGATCAAGCGCCACGGACAATCTCGCGGACCTATGTCTCACGGTTCACGCTACCACCGTCGTCCTGGTTCAATGGGACCTGTAGATCCTAACCGTGTATTCAAAGGTAAATTATTACCTGGACGTATGGGCGGAGAGCAGATCACTGTTCAAAACCTTGAAGTCGTAAAAGTTGATGCGGAACGCAATCTTCTTTTGATCAAAGGTAACGTACCTGGTGCGAGAAAATCTTTAATCACTGTTAAAAGTGCTGTTAAATCTAAATAACTCTCTTAGGAAAGGAGGAAATTGATCATGCCAAAAGTAGCATTATACAACCAAAACGGTTCTACTGCTGGTGACATCGAATTAAACGCTTCTGTATTTGGAATTGAGCCAAATGAAAGTGTTGTATTCGACGCTATTCTTATGCAAAGAGCTTCCTTACGTCAAGGATCTCACAAAGTAAAAAATCGTTCTGAAGTACGCGGCGGAGGTCGTAAACCATGGCGTCAAAAAGGTACTGGACGTGCCCGTCAAGGTTCTATCCGTTCACCGCAATGGCGCGGAGGTGGTGTCGTATTCGGCCCAACACCACGCAGCTATTCTTATAAATTACCTAAAAAAGTTCGCCGCTTGGCAATCAAATCAGTATTGTCTTCTAAAGTAAACGACAACAACATCATCGTACTTGAAGATCTTACTCTTGATACGGCTAAAACAAAAGAAATGGCAGCTATCCTTAAAGGATTATCTGTTGAGAAAAAAGCTTTAATCGTAACTGCAGATGCTAACGAAGCAGTAGCTTTATCTGCTCGCAACATTCCTGGAGTTACTGTAGTTGAAGCTAACGGAATCAACGTTTTAGACGTTGTCAACCACGAGAAGCTTCTGATTACAAAAGCAGCGGTTGAAAAAGTAGAGGAGGTGCTTGCATAATGAAAGATCCTCGTGATGTTCTAAAGCGCCCCGTCATTACTGAACGTTCTGCTGATTTAATGGCTGAAAAGAAATATACTTTTGAAGTTGATGTAAGAGCTAACAAAACAGAAGTGAAAGACGCGGTTGAAAGCATCTTTGGAGTGAAAGTTGACAAAGTCAACATCATGAACTACAAAGGTAAATCAAAACGTGTTGGACGCTACACTGGTATGACTAGCCGTCGCAGAAAAGCGATCGTAAAACTTACTGCAGACAGCAAAGAAATCGAAATTTTTGAAGCTTAATTATCTGTAAAAAGAAGGAGGGAAATTCAAAATGGCGATTAAAAAGTATAAACCGACCTCTAATGGACGTCGTGGCATGACAACTTCAGATTTTGCTGAAATCACGACTGACAAGCCGGAAAAATCCTTGCTTGCTCCCCTTCACAAAAAAGGCGGACGTAACAACCAAGGTAAATTGACTGTACGTCACCAAGGTGGCGGACATAAACGCCAATACCGTGTTATCGACTTCAAACGCGATAAAGATGGTATACCTGGACGCGTTGCTACAGTTGAATACGATCCAAACCGTTCAGCTAACATCGCTCTAATCAACTATGCAGACGGAGAAAAACGTTACATTCTTGCTCCAAAAGGAATTCAAGTGGGTACTGAAATCATGTCAGGTCCAGAAGCTGACATCAAAGTAGGTAATGCACTTCCACTTATCAACATCCCTGTTGGTACAGTTGTGCATAACATTGAATTAAAACCTGGAAAAGGCGGACAGCTTGTACGTTCAGCTGGTACATCTGCTCAGGTTCTTGGTAAAGAAGGTAAATACGTTCTTGTACGTCTTAACTCTGGAGAAGTTCGCATGATTCTTTCTGCTTGCCGTGCTTCTATCGGTCAAGTAGGTAACGAACAGCACGAACTTATCAACATTGGTAAAGCTGGACGTTCTCGCTGGAAAGGCATCCGTCCAACAGTTCGTGGTTCTGTAATGAACCCTAACGATCACCCACACGGTGGTGGTGAAGGACGTGCGCCAATCGGACGTAAATCACCAATGTCTCCATGGGGCAAACCAACTCTTGGATTCAAGACACGTAAGAAAAAGAACAAATCTGATAAATTTATCGTACGTCGTCGCAAAAATAAATAACGGGGTTGTCTACGGTTCACTTCGGACCGTAGTGCAATCACGAAGGGAGGTTCCAAAATGGCTCGCAGCTTGAAAAAAGGACCATTTGTCGATGGACACTTGATGACAAAAATCGAGAAATTAAATGAAACAGACAAGAAACAAGTCGTAAAAACTTGGTCTCGTCGTTCTACTATTTTCCCACAGTTTATTGGTCACACAATCGCAGTCTATGACGGACGTAAACACGTGCCTGTATTCATCTCTGAAGATATGGTAGGGCATAAGTTGGGTGAATTCGCTCCAACTCGTACGTACAAAGGTCATGCTAGTGATGACAAAAAAACAAGACGCTAAGAGAGGAGGCTTTTAAATGCAAGCTAAAGCTGTTGCAAGAACAGTCCGTATTGCTCCTCGTAAAGCACGTCTAGTAATGGACCTGATTCGAGGCAAGCAAGTAGGTGAAGCAGTGTCAATCTTGAACCTAACACCGAGAGCTGCTTCTCCAATTATCGAGAAAGTATTAAAATCCGCTATTGCAAATGCTGAGCATAACTATGAAATGGACGCTAATAACCTGGTTATTTCTCAAGCATTCGTTGACGAAGGCCCTACGTTAAAAAGATTCCGCCCACGTGCTATGGGACGTGCGAGCCAAATCAACAAACGTACGAGCCACATTACAATCGTTGTATCAGAAAAGAAGGAGGGATAAGTAGTGGGTCAAAAGGTAAATCCAGTCGGTCTTCGTATCGGAGTCATTCGTGATTGGGAATCTAAGTGGTACGCTGGTAAAGATTACGCTGACTTCCTGCACGAAGATTTAAGAATTCGTGAATACATTAGCAAACGACTTTCTGACGCTTCTGTTTCTAAAGTTGAAATCGAGCGCGCAGCAAATCGTGTTAACATTACGATCCACACAGCTAAGCCTGGTATGGTTATCGGTAAAGGCGGTTCTGAAGTTGAAGCACTTCGTAAAGCCCTTAACAGCCTTACTGGCAAGCGTGTACACATTAACATTCTTGAAATCAAAAGAGCAGATCTTGATGCACAGCTAGTTGCTGACAACATCGCTCGTCAATTAGAAAACCGTGTTTCTTTCCGCCGTGCGCAGAAACAACAAATCCAACGCACAATGCGTGCTGGAGCACAAGGTGTGAAAACAATGGTTTCTGGTCGTCTTGGCGGTGCAGATATCGCTCGTTCTGAATACTACAGTGAAGGAACTGTTCCATTGCACACATTACGTGCGGACATTGACTATGCAACATCTGAAGCTGACACTACTTACGGTAAGCTTGGTGTAAAAGTCTGGATCTATCGTGGAGAGGTTCTTCCTACTAAGAAGAAAACTGAGGAAGGAGGAAAATAATATGTTATTACCTAAACGCGTTAAATATCGCAGAGAGCATCGCGGAAAAATGCGTGGCCGTGCGAAAGGCGGTACTGAAGTACATTTCGGTGAGTTCGGTATCCAAGCTCTAGAAGCTTCTTGGATCACTAACCGTCAAATCGAAGCTGCCCGTATTGCGATGACTCGTTACATGAAACGTGGCGGTAAAGTTTGGATCAAAATTTTCCCTTCTAAACCTTACACTGCTAAACCACTTGAGGTACGTATGGGATCCGGTAAAGGGGCTCCAGAAGGTTGGGTAGCTGTTGTAAAACCGGGCAAAGTTTTATTTGAAATTTCTGGTGTGTCTGAAGAGGTTGCTCGTGAAGCACTTCGTCTTGCATCTCACAAATTGCCAATTAAAACGAAGTTCGTAAAACGTGAAGAAATTGGTGGTGAATCAAATGAAAGCTAATGAAATTCGTGACCTTACCACTGCTGAAATTGAACAAAAAGTAAAGTCTCTTAAAGAAGAACTTTTCAATCTTCGCTTTCAATTAGCGACAGGACAACTTGAAAATACTGCTCGCATTCGTGAAGTGCGCAAAGCTATCGCGCGCATGAAAACTGTGATTCGTGAAAGAGAAATTGCTGCTAATAAATAATCACTGAGGGGAGGTCGTGAGCATGAGCGAACGTAACCAACGCAAAGTTTACCAAGGCCGTGTTGTTTCTGACAAAATGGATAAAACCATCACTGTTGTTGTTGAAACATACAAGAAACATTCACTTTACGGTAAACGCGTAAAATACTCAAAGAAATTCAAAGCACATGATGAAAATAATCAAGCGAAAATCGGTGACATCGTAAAGATCATGGAAACTCGTCCATTGTCTGCAACTAAGCGTTTCCGTCTAGTTGAAGTTGTCGAAGAAGCTGTTATTATCTAATAAAGTTCGGAATTCTTTTTTCCGAAGGGAGGTAACAAATAATGATTCAACAAGAGACTCGTTTAAAAGTAGCTGACAACTCTGGCGCACGTGAAGTACTTACTATTAAAGTTCTTGGTGGTTCTGGTCGTAAAACAGCTAACATTGGTGATGTAATTGTTTGCACGGTTAAACAAGCAACACCAGGAGGCGTTGTCAAAAAAGGTGAAGTCGTAAAAGCTGTTATCGTTCGCACTAAAAGCGGAGCGCGCAGAAGTGACGGTTCATACATCAGCTTCGATGAGAATGCATGTGTTATCATCCGTGACGACAAGAGCCCGCGTGGAACTCGTATCTTCGGACCAGTTGCTCGTGAATTGCGTGAAAACAACTTTATGAAAATTGTTTCTCTAGCTCCAGAAGTTATCTAATGAAA
Source organism: Bacillus sp. FSL K6-1012 (assembly GCF_037964915.1). NCBI lineage: Bacteria > Bacillati > Bacillota > Bacilli > Caryophanales > Bacillaceae > Bacillus > Bacillus sp. FSL K6-1012. Next base: position 140,349 of record NZ_CP150175.1, read on the forward strand.
TAAATGCCTTATTCAAGGAGGTGCGATCAGGATGCATGTAAAAAAAGGCGATAAAGTTATGGTTATCTCTGGTAAAGATAAAGGCAAACAAGGAACGATCCTTGCTGCTTTCCCTAAAAAGGACCGCGTTTTAGTTGAAGGTGTTAACATGGTAAAGAAACACTCTAAACCAACTCAAGCTAACCCTCAAGGCGGTATTTCTAATCAAGAGGCGCCAATTCATGTATCAAACGTTATGCCGCTCGATCCTAAAACAGGTGAAGTGACTCGCGTAGGATACAAAGTGGAAGATGGCAAAAAAGTTCGTGTAGCAAAAAAATCTGGGCAAGTTCTAGATAAATAGTATTAAAGGAAGGGAGGTCTATCTCATGAACCGCCTTAAAGAAAAGTACAATAAAGAAATTGCACCTGCTTTAATGACTAAGTTCAACTATGACTCAGTTATGCAAGTGCCTAAAATTGAAAAAATCGTAATCAACATGGGTGTTGGTGACGCTGTTCAAAACGCAAAAGCAATCGACAGTGCTGTTGAAGAATTAACGTTTATCGCAGGTCAAAAACCTGTCGTTACTCGTGCGAAGAAATCAATTGCTGGATTCCGTCTTCGTGAAGGAATGCCTATCGGTGCGAAAGTAACTCTTCGCGGAGAGCGCATGTATGATTTCCTTGATAAACTTATTTCTGTATCTTTACCGCGTGTACGTGACTTCCGCGGGGTTTCTAAAAAATCTTTCGACGGTCGCGGTAACTACACACTTGGTATCAAAGAACAGTTAATCTTCCCTGAAATTGACTACGATAAAGTAACAAAGGTTCGCGGAATGGACATCGTTATTGTAACGACTGCTAATTCTGATGAAGAGGCTCGTGAGCTATTAACTCAAGTAGGTATGCCGTTCCAGAAATAATCAATGAAAGGGAGGCGAAATCGTGGCTAAGAAGTCAATGATTGCGAAACAACAACGTACACCAAAGTTTAAAGTACAAGAGTACACTCGCTGTGAACGCTGCGGACGTCCGCATTCAGTCATTCGTAAATTTAAACTTTGCCGTATTTGTTTCCGTGAGCTTGCATATAAAGGACAAATTCCTGGCGTGAAAAAAGCCAGCTGGTAATCCCCAAGAAAGGGAAGGAGGTAATTATATAATGGTTATGACAGATCCAATTGCAGATATGCTGACTCGTATTCGTAATGCAAACATGGTACGTCATGAGAAGCTTGAAATTCCTGCTTCTAAATTGAAAAGAGAAATTGCTGAAATTTTAAAGCGTGAAGGTTTCATTCGTGACGTTGAGTTCGTAGAAGACAGTAAACAAGGTATCATCCGCGTTTTCTTGAAATACGGACAAAATAACGAGCGCGTAATCACTGGTCTTAAAAGAATCAGCAAACCTGGTTTGCGTGTTTATGCTAAATCTAATGAAGTACCGCGTGTACTTAACGGTCTAGGAATCGCAATTCTTTCTACATCACATGGCGTTTTAACGGACAAAGAAGCCCGTGCAAAACAAGCTGGTGGAGAAGTATTAGCATACGTTTGGTAAAAAGTTTAACATGAATGGAGGTGTTTGGTATGTCTCGTGTAGGTAAGAAGCTACTTGAGATTCCTTCTGATGTTACAGTAACGTTAAACGATAACAATACTGTAGCTGTGAAAGGACCAAAAGGAGAATTAACTCGTACGTTTCACCCTGATATGGAGATTAAAATAGAGGACAATGTGCTTACAGTCGCTCGTCCTTCTGATCAAAAAGAGCACCGTGCCCTGCATGGTACGACTCGCAGTCTGCTTGGCAACATGGTGGAAGGCGTATCTAAAGGATTTGAAAGAGGTTTGGAATTAGTCGGTGTCGGTTACCGTGCGTCTAAATCCGGAAATAAACTTGTTTTAAACGTTGGATACTCTCACCCTGTTGAGATCGTCCCTGAAGAAGGCATCGATATCGAAGTTCCTTCTCAAACTAAAGTAGTCGTTAAAGGTACAGACAAAGAACGTGTAGGAGCTATTGCTGCTAACATTCGCGCTGTCCGTTCTCCAGAGCCTTACAAAGGTAAAGGAATCCGCTACGAAGGTGAAGTTGTTCGCCGTAAAGAAGGTAAATCTGCTAAGTAAGATCGCTTAAAGTGAAGAAAGGAGTGACCTAGATGATTACGAAAACTAGCAAAAATGCTGCTCGTCTTAAAAGACACGCTCGTGTTCGCGCTAAACTTTCTGGTACTGCTGAAAGACCGCGTCTTAACGTTTTCCGTTCAAACAAGCACATTTACGCTCAAATCATCGATGATGTAAATGGTGTAACACTTGCTAGTGCATCTACTCTCGATAAAGACTTGAACGTTGAAAGCACTGGAGATACTTCAGCTGCTGCTAAAGTTGGAGAATTAGTTGCAAAACGCGCTGCTGAAAAAGGCGTTTCTGACGTAGTATTTGACCGTGGCGGATACTTATACCATGGACGTGTAAAAGCTTTGGCTGATGCCGCTCGTGAAGCTGGACTTAAATTTTAATAAAAGAAGGAGGGACACATGATTATGCGTCGTATTGACCCAAGCAAATTAGAGTTAGAAGAACGCTTAGTTACGGTTAACCGCGTAGCGAAAGTTGTTAAAGGTGGTCGTCGTTTCCGCTTCGCAGCTCTAGTCGTTGTCGGTGACAAAAACGGACACGTAGGATTCGGTACTGGTAAAGCACAAGAAGTACCAGAAGCGATCCGCAAAGCTGTTGAAGATGCGAAAAAGAATTTAATTGAAGTACCAATGGTTGGAACTACAATTCCACATGAAATCATCGGACGTTTCGGTGCAGGTAACATCTTGTTAAAACCTGCTTCTGAAGGTACTGGAGTTATCGCTGGAGGCCCTGTACGTGCGGTACTTGAGCTTGCTGGTGTAGCTGACATCCTTTCTAAGTCTTTAGGTTCTAACACACCGATCAACATGATTCGTGCAACACTTCAAGGCTTAAGTGAACTTAAGCGTGCTGAAGAGGTTGCGAAGCTTCGTGGAAAATCTGTAGAAGAACTGTTAGGATAAGGAGGGAATATTAATGGCTAAATTAGAAATTACCCTCAAACGAAGTGTAATCGGTCGCCCGGAAGATCAACGCGTTACTGTGAGAACACTTGGTTTAAAGAAAACAAACCAAACTGTTGTTCATGAAGACAACGCTGCGATTCGTGGTATGATTAATAAAGTATCTCATTTAGTTTCTGTTAAAGAACAATAAAAATAATTGATCGGATAAGGAGGTGTCCTAATGAAACTTCATGAATTAAAACCTTCAGAAGGTTCACGCAAAACGCGTAATCGCGTAGGTCGTGGTATTGGTTCTGGCAACGGTAAAACAGCTGGTAAAGGTCACAAAGGTCAAAACGCTCGTTCTGGCGGCGGTGTACGCCCAGGGTTCGAGGGGGGACAAATGCCTTTATTCCAACGTCTTCCTAAACGCGGTTTTACTAACATTAACCGTAAGGAATACGCTGTAGTCAACCTAGACAAATTGAACGGTTTTGCAGAAGGAACGGAAGTCACTCCTGAACTTCTTCTTGAGACTGGTGTTATAAGCAAACTTAATGCAGGAGTAAAGATTCTTGGCAACGGTAAATTAGAGAAAAAATTAACTGTAAAAGCCAATAAATTCTCTGCTTCTGCGAAAGAAGCTGTTGAAGCTGCTGGCGGTACAGCTGAGGTGATCTAACTTGTTTAAAACAATCTCCAACTTTATGCGTGTGAGTGATATCCGGAATAAAATCATATTCACTTTACTCATGCTTATCGTCTTTCGCATAGGTGCGTTTATTCCTGTGCCGTATGTTAACGCTGATGTGTTACAGGCACAGTCTCAAATGGGAGTATTTGATCTTCTTAATACATTTGGCGGCGGTGCGCTTTACCAATTCTCTATTTTCGCAATGGGGATTACTCCTTATATCACAGCTTCAATCATCATCCAGCTGCTTCAGATGGATGTTGTGCCGAAGTTTACTGAGTGGTCTAAGCAGGGTGAAGTCGGCCGCCGTAAATTGGCTCAGTTCACAAGATACTTTACGATTGTCCTTGGATTTATCCAAGCGTTGGGTATGTCATACGGATTTAACAATTTGGCTAACGGATTGCTGATTGAAAAATCCGGCGTATCCACATATCTGATTATCGCTTTAGTACTCACTGGCGGAACTGCCTTTTTAATGTGGCTTGGAGAACAAATCACTTCTCATGGAGTAGGCAACGGAATATCGATCATTATCTTCGCGGGGATTGTGTCTAGTATTCCGAAAACGGTTGGACAAATATATGAGACTCAATTTGTCGGCAGCAACGATCAGCTGTTTATTCATATTGTGAAAGTCGCTCTTCTTGTGATTGCGATTTTAGCAGTTATTGTTGGAGTTATTTTCATTCAGCAAGCTGTACGGAAAATTGCGATTCAATATGCTAAAGGCACAGGTCGTTCACCTGCTGGCGGAGGTCAGTCTACTCACCTTCCATTGAAAGTGAATCCTGCCGGTGTTATTCCAGTAATCTTTGCGGTTGCGTTTTTAATAACACCGCGTACGATCGCGTCATTCTTTGGAACAAACGATGTGACAAAGTGGATTCAAGCCAACTTTGACAATACACATCCGGTGGGGATGACTATATATGTTGCGTTAATTATTGCCTTTACGTACTTTTATGCTTTTGTCCAGGTTAATCCTGAACAAATGGCTGATAACCTTAAAAAACAGGGTGGCTATATCCCGGGGGTTCGTCCAGGGAAAATGACTCAAGATAGAATTACGAGCATTTTGTATCGACTTACGTTTGTGGGTGCTTTATTCTTAGCCGTGATTTCCATTCTTCCTATCTTTTTCATTCAATTCGCTGGATTGCCTCAAAGTGCACAAATTGGCGGAACATCTTTGTTAATTGTTGTCGGGGTAGCCTTGGAGACAATGAAACAACTAGAAAGCCAGTTGGTGAAACGAAACTACCGTGGATTTATGAAAAACTAGAGGAAATGGATTTATCCATTCCCTCTTAATTAAGAGAGGACGGGGGAAATCCGAATGAACTTAGTCTTAATGGGGCTTCCTGGTGCCGGTAAAGGTACACAGGGCGAACGAATTGTTGAGGATTATGGAATACCTCACATCTCAACAGGAGATATGTTCCGTGCTGCTATGAAAGAGGAAACATCACTCGGACTCGAAGCAAAATCTTATATTGATAAGGGAGAGCTCGTACCTGATGAAGTCACAATTGGAATTGTCAAAGAAAGACTTGGCAAAGATGATTGTGAAAGAGGTTTTCTTCTGGACGGATTTCCGCGAACAGTCGCTCAAGCCGAAGCTCTTGAAGAAATTCTTGAAGAATACGGCAAGCCGATTGATTATGTCATTAACATTAAAGTTGATAAAGATTCTTTAATGGAACGTCTGACTGGACGCAGAATTTGCAGTGTTTGCGGCACAACCTATCATTTAGTCTTTAATCCGCCGAAAACGCCGGGTGTTTGTGATAAAGACGGAGGCGAACTCTATCAACGGGCAGATGATAATGAGGAAACAGTCTCTAAACGGCTTGAGGTAAACATGAAGCAGACTCAGCCTTTACTCGATTTCTATTCTGAGAAAGGTTATCTTGTAAACGTGAATGGCCAGCAGGACATTCAAGATGTTTATGCAGATGTGAAGGATCTTCTTGGAGGATTAAAAAAATGATTATCTGTAAAACCCCACGTGAACTTGGTATCATGCGGGAAGCAGGGCGAATCGTGGCTTTGACTCACGAAGAGTTAAAAAAGCACATTAAACCAGGAATCTCGACAAAAGAATTGGATCAAATTGCCGAACGTTTTATTAAGAAGCAGGGTGCAATCCCATCTTTTAAGGGGTATAATGGGTTTCGCGGGAGCATTTGCGTATCAGTGAATGAAGAGCTCGTTCACGGCATTCCTGGCAGCAGGGTGCTGCGTGACGGTGACATCATCAGTATTGATATCGGTGCTAAATTAAATGGTTATCATGGTGACTCTGCATGGACATATCCGGTAGGAAACATCAGTGATGATGATAAAAAACTTCTGGAAGTGACAGAGGAATCTTTATATAAAGGCTTGCAGGAAGCAAAACCAGGTGAACGTTTGTCGAATATTTCCCACGCAATACAAACGTATGTCGAAAATGAGCAGTTTTCAGTTGTTAGGGAGTATGTCGGACATGGTGTTGGTCAAGACTTGCATGAGGACCCGCAAATTCCTCATTACGGTCCGCCCAACAAAGGACCACGGCTTAAACCTGGCATGGTTCTCGCTATTGAACCTATGGTGAACGCTGGCAGCCGCTATGTGAAAACTTTGGCTGATAACTGGACGGTTGTAACGGTAGATGGGAAAAAGTGTGCTCATTTTGAACATACAATTGCGATTACGGAAACGGGTTTTGATATACTGACAAAAGTCTAGATGATGACATCATTCCGAAGGCAGATGTTTTTCCGGCTTGATAGGGCAGAAGGTTCGGTTTAACATTGGCAGGAACGAATTCATCTTGCCGTTGTCGGTTGTCGGTGGAATTGTAATCATCATGTACTAATAGCAGACGGAGAAAAGCGTACATTTCATTCTCCTAAGAAATAGAATATCAATCATTTAACCCTTTATGATTGCGTATCTCCGGAAGTTCAGAACAGTATAAACGAAACAGGGCGTGTGACAAACGGAAAACTGAGATTTTCTCTTTTGAAATTTGTCAGAAAGCAAGTTACTGATTTGAAGAAGGGAGAACACTTGAATGGCGAAAGACGATGTAATTGAAGTGGAAGGTACGATAGTCGAAACATTGCCAAACGCGATGTTCAAAGTTGAACTCGAAAATGGACACACTGTTTTGGCTCACGTATCTGGTAAAATCCGCATGCACTTCATTCGCATTTTACCTGGAGACAAAGTTACGGTAGAATTATCTCCATATGACTTAACTCGTGGCAGGATTACGTACCGTTACAAATAAAGCACTCCGGAAACTGAAGGAGGTTGGAAACACATGAAAGTGAGACCATCAGTTAAACCAATCTGCGAAAAATGTAAAGTTATTCGCAGAAAAGGAAAAGTAATGGTGATCTGTGAAAATCCAAAGCATAAACAAAAACAAGGATAATTTATAAGGAGGTGCCCAGAGAATGGCTCGTATTGCTGGTGTAGATATCCCACGTGACAAACGTGTTGTTATTTCTTTAACATATGTCTTCGGAATTGGCCGCACAACGGCTCAGCAAGTCTTGAAAGAGGCTGGTGTTTCAGAAGATACTCGTGTGCGTGATCTTACTGAAGAAGAACTTGGTAAAATCCGTGATGTTATTGACAAACTGAAAGTAGAAGGTGACCTTCGCCGTGAAGTTTCTCTTAACATTAAGCGTCTGATCGAAATCGGAAGCTACCGCGGAATCCGTCATCGCAGAGGTTTGCCTGTTCGCGGACAAAACTCTAAAAACAATGCGCGTACTCGTAAAGGTCCGCGTCGTACTGTAGCTAACAAGAAAAAATAAGTAAGGGAGGTACCTAAACAATGGCTGCTGCTCGTAAATCTAACACGCGTAAACGTCGCGTGAAAAAGAATATTGAGTCTGGAATTGCTCATATTCGTTCAACTTTCAATAACACGATCGTTACGATCACTGACACTCATGGTAATGCTCTTTCTTGGTCTAGTGCCGGAGCTCTAGGATTCAGAGGTTCTCGTAAATCTACTCCTTTTGCTGCACAAATGGCTGCAGAAACAGCTGCTAAAGGTTCAATCGAACATGGACTTAAAACTCTTGAGGTTACTGTAAAAGGCCCTGGTTCAGGTCGTGAAGCTGCTATCCGTGCGCTTCAAGCTGCTGGATTAGAAGTCACTGCTATCAGAGACGTAACTCCTGTTCCTCATAACGGATGCCGTCCACCAAAACGTCGCCGCGTGTAATTTGTTTGTATAGATTTTGTGTCCCTGTCAATAATGGGTTATGATACAGTTATTTATTAAACGAATGCACCGACTCGTTGCCTGAGCACATACGGGACTAAACAATGGGGAATTTCGGATGGAATCTCATATGATTCTATTCGAGGTTTCGACGTTTTGAAGGAGGGTTTTAAGTAATGATCGAGATTGAAAAACCAAAAATCGAAACGGTTGAAATCAGCGACGATGCCAAATTTGGTAAGTTTGTCGTAGAGCCACTTGAGCGTGGATATGGTACAACTCTGGGTAACTCCTTACGTCGTATCCTCTTATCCTCACTCCCTGGTGCCGCTGTAACATCAATCCAGATAGATGGTGTACTGCACGAATTCTCGACAATTGAAGGCGTTGTGGAAGATGTTACAACGATTATCTTAAACATTAAAAAGCTTGCATTGAAAATCTACTCTGATGAAGAGAAGACGCTAGAAATTGATGTACAGGGTGATGGAACTGTAACAGCAGCTGATATTACACACGATAGTGATGTAGAGATCTTAAATCCTGATCTTCATATCGCGACTCTTGGTGAGAATGCGAGTTTCCGAGTTCGCCTTACTGCTCAAAGAGGACGTGGGTATACGCCTGCTGACGCAAACAAAAGAGACGATCAGCCTATCGGCGTGATTCCGATCGATTCAATCTATACGCCAGTTTCTCGTGTATCTTATCAAGTAGAGAACACTCGTGTAGGCCAGGTTGCAAACTATGACAAACTTACACTTGATGTTTGGACTGATGGAAGCACTGGACCTAAAGAAGCGATTGCGCTTGGTTCAAAGATTTTAACTGAACACCTTAATATATTCGTTGGTTTAACTGACGAAGCTCAGCATGCTGAAATCATGGTTGAAAAAGAAGAAGATCAAAAAGAGAAAGTTCTTGAAATGACGATTGAAGAATTGGATCTTTCTGTTCGTTCTTACAACTGCTTAAAGCGTGCGGGTATCAACACGGTTCAAGAGCTTGCGAACAAGACGGAAGAAGATATGATGAAAGTTCGTAATCTAGGACGTAAATCACTTGAAGAAGTGAAAGCGAAACTAGAAGAACTTGGACTCGGACTTCGCAAAGACGATTGACTAGTTTCCCTTGTGAACTAGGATTTTCGTGTGTTTATAATTCAGAAAAAGCATTCCAATAAAGGAGGGGACATCACATGTCATACAGAAAACTAGGACGTACGAGTGCACAGCGTAAGGCTATGCTTCGTGATCTTACAACTGATTTGATCATCAACGAAAGAATCGAAACAACTGAAACACGTGCGAAAGAACTTCGCTCTGTAGTTGAAAAAATGATCACGCTTGGCAAACGCGGTGATCTTCACGCTCGCCGTCAAGCTGCTGCATACATCCGCAACGAGGTTGCTAACGAAGAAAATAACCAAGATGCACTTCAAAAATTATTCTCTGACATTGCAACTCGTTACGAGGAGCGCCAAGGTGGATACACACGTATTATGAAGCTTGGTCCTCGCCGTGGTGACGGAGCACCAATGGCAATTATCGAATTGGTTTAATCACATATTTTTGTGTATCTAAAGAAGGGCGGGACAGTTTCTAACTGGATCTATGCCCTTTTTTTAGATACTGCAACTTTTTCAATAGAGAGACAAGCAGAGTATGAGCTGAGAGGAGGCCGGTTGTCCGTGAATCAAAATCAGTTGATATCGGTAGAGGATATCGTTTTTCGATATCGGAAAGACGCAGAAAGACGAGCACTAGATGGCGTCTCCCTGCAGGTGTATGAGGGTGAATGGCTTGCAATTGTAGGTCATAACGGTTCAGGGAAATCAACACTGGCCCGGGCATTGAATGGTTTAATCCTTCCTGAATCAGGCGACATAAAGGTTGCTGGAATTCAACTGACAGAGGAGTCAGTGTGGGAAGTGCGTAAGAAGATTGGAATGGTCTTTCAAAATCCGGATAACCAATTTGTCGGAACGACAGTTCGCGATGATGTGGCTTTTGGTTTAGAAAACAATGGTGTACTGCGGGAAGAAATGATTGAGAGAGTAGATTGGGCTGTCAAACAGGTCAACATGCTGGATTTTCTTGATCAAGAGCCGCACCATCTCTCCGGAGGCCAAAAGCAGAGAGTTGCGATAGCAGGGATTATTGCCGCACGTCCTGATATTATTATCTTAGATGAAGCAACATCCATGCTTGACCCGATCGGGCGAGAAGAAGTGCTTGAAACGGTAAGACTTTTAAAAGAGCAAGGCATGGCAACTGTCATCTCGATTACACATGATCTGAATGAGGCAGCAAAAGCTGACAGAATCATTGTCATGAATGGCGGTAAGAAATATGCCGAGGGTACGCCTGAAGAAATTTTTAAATTGAATAAGGAACTTGTTCGAATCGGGCTTGATTTACCCTTCTCATTCCAGCTCAGCCAGCTCTTAAGAGAAAATGGACTGGCTTTGGAAGAAAATCATTTGACTCAGGAAGGGCTGGTGAACGAGCTATGGACATTACAATCAAAGATGTAGAGCATCGCTATCAGATAAAGACGCCGTTTGAGCGCCTTGCCCTGTATGATATCAATGCATCGATTAAGGAAGGCAGCTATGTGGCCGTAATAGGGCATACAGGCTCCGGTAAATCCACTCTTCTTCAGCACCTGAATGGTCTCCTGAAGCCTACAAAGGGGCATATTTCATTAGGCAGTACCGTTATACAGGCAGGAAAAAAGAATAAAGAGCTTAAATCCCTCCGAAAAAAAGTCGGAATCGTTTTCCAATTCCCCGAACATCAATTATTCGAAGAAACAGTTCTCAAAGATATTTCATTTGGACCGATGAACTTTGGTGTGAAAAAGGAAGACGCTGAACAAAAAGCGAGAGAGATGCTGAAGCTTGTAGGTTTATCTGAAGAGCTTCTGGACAGATCACCTTTTGAATTAAGCGGAGGACAAATGCGCAGGGTTGCAATTGCCGGGGTGCTTGCGATGGATCCTGAAGTGCTTGTTCTCGATGAGCCGACAGCAGGGCTGGATCCAAGAGGGCGAAAAGAGATCATGGACATGTTTTATGAGCTCCACCAACGGGGAAACCTGACGACAATTCTTGTTACCCACAGCATGGAGGATGCGGCTGCCTATGCTGATGAAATGATCGTGATGCATAAAGGAACTATCCAGGCATCAGGCAGTCCGCGAGACTTGTTCTTAAAAGGGGAAGAAATGGCCGGCTGGGGGCTGGACCTTCCGGAAACGATTAAATTCCAAAGACAGCTGGAAGCCGCACTTGGTATCAAATTTAAAGAACCTCTGCTCACGATAGAAGATGCCGCTGCTGAAATCCGTGCTCTCTTTCAGGGGGGGAAAACCTTATGATGGACAGCATGATTATCGGCAAGTATGTGCCGGGTTCTTCACTTGTGCACCGGCTTGACCCAAGAACAAAATTGGTTACGATCTTTTTGTTTGTCTGTATCGTTTTCCTGGCCAATAATGTGCAGACATATGCGCTGCTTGGTTTATTTACAGCAGGCGTTGTTTCCTTAACAAGAGTTCCTTTTTCCTTTTTGATGAAAGGGCTAAAGCCGATCATTTGGATTGTTCTTTTTACGTTCCTGCTTCATATTATCATGACACATGAAGGGCCGATCATTTTTGAACTTGGCTTTTTCAAGATCTATGAGGGCGGTTTGGTACAAGGGATCTTCATTTCCCTTAGGTTCGTCTATCTGATTTTAATGACAACTCTATTAACGCTGACAACAACACCTATTGAGATTACCGATGGGATGGAACAGCTGCTCAACCCATTTAAAAAATTGAAGCTTCCTGTTCATGAGCTGGCTCTTATGATGTCGATCTCTTTACGGTTTATCCCAACCTTGATGGAGGAGACAGATAAGATTATGAAGGCTCAGATGGCGAGAGGCGTTGATTTTACAAGCGGACCGCTTAAAGACAGAGTGAAGGCAATTGTGCCGCTGCTAGTCCCACTCTTTGTCAGTGCGTTTAAGCGTGCTGAAGAGCTTGCGGTTGCAATGGAAGCAAGAGGCTATCAAGGCGGAGAGGGACGCACTAAATACAGAAAGCTTGTATGGACGGCAAAGGATACTTCTGTCATCGTCAGCTTGTTCATATTGGCTGCTCTGTTATTTTTCTTAAGGGCTTAGAGGTGCTTTATGAGACTGAAATGCACAATTTCTTATGACGGACATTTGTTTAAAGGATATCAAGTACAGCCGGGGAAGAGAACGGTTCAGGATGAGCTGGAGAAGGCGCTGGCTGTCCTGCATAAGTCACAAGACAGAATCCCTGTCGTTTCCTCTGGAAGGACGGACAGCGGGGTTCATGCAGCCGGACAGGTGATTCATTTTGATACACCGCTCTCTATTCCGGCTGAGAGATGGCCATATGCTTTAAATGCACTGCTTCCGGATGATATTGCAGTCAAAACGGCAGAAATTGCGGATGATGGGTTCCATGCACGATTTAGCGCAGTTAAAAAGGAATATCGCTACTTTGTATACACGGAGAAACACCCGGACGTATTTAAACGGCATTACGCTTACCATTTTTCATATCGCCTCAATGTGCAGAACATGAGAGAAGCGGCAAAGCATCTTTTAGGAACACATGATTTTACAAGCTTTTGTGCGGCTAAAACGGAAGTGCAGGACAAAGTGAGAACGATTTACGAACTCGATTGGACTGAGACTGATGACGGCCTGCAAATGAGGATCACAGGCAGCGGTTTCCTATATAATATGGTCAGAATTATTGCAGGTACTTTGCTGGATGCAGGTATTGGAAAAATTTCTCCTGATGATGTGAAATCCATGCTGGAAGCGAAGGACCGCGAAGCAGCAGGGCGCACAGCACCGGGACACGGACTGTACTTATGGAACGTTTACTATGACAACTAAACCAGGTGTATAATATTTTCTTGACAGAGTCTGCATAAAGTTATAAGATATCATATGGTATGTATTTCAACCCCACGATAAGCCCCGGAACTTATTGTGTTGTGAAATAGAACGTAATCGAAGTTTATTGAAAATGACAGATCATTTAGGAGGGAAATTCAATGCGTACAACACCTATGGCTAACGCAAGTACTATTGAACGCAAGTGGTTAGTTGTTGATGCTGCTGGCAAGACTTTAGGTCGTCTTTCTTCAGAAGTTGCAGCTATCCTTCGCGGAAAACACAAACCAACTTACACACCACACGTTGATACTGGAGATCATGTGATCATCATCAACGCTGAAAAAATCGAGTTAACTGGTAAAAAGTTAACTGACAAAATCTACTACCGTCACACTCAACATCCAGGCGGATTAAAATCAAGAACTGCTCTTGAAATGCGTACAAACTACCCTGAGAAAATGCTTGAGCTTGCTATCAAAGGCATGCTTCCAAAAGGTTCTCTAGGTCGTCAAATGTTCAAAAAATTGAACGTATACCGTGGTTCTGAGCATCCACATGAAGCACAAAAACCTGAAGTTTACGAACTTCGCGGTTAATTAAAAAGGAGGTTACCAATTTGGCACAGGTTCAATATTACGGTACTGGCCGTCGTAAAAGCTCTGTAGCGCGTGTGCGCTTAGTTCCAGGAGAAGGTCGTATCGTCGTTAATAATCGTGAAATCAGCGAGCACATCCCATCTCCAGCTCTAATCGAAGATATCAAACAACCATTAACTTTGACTGAAACAGCTGGAACTTATGATGTTTTAGTAAACGTACATGGAGGCGGCTTATCTGGTCAAGCTGGAGCAATCCGTCATGGTATTGCTCGTGCTTTGCTTGAAGCAGATCCAGAATACCGTGCAACACTTAAACGTGCAGGTCTTCTGACTCGTGACGCTCGTATGAAAGAACGTAAAAAATACGGTCTTAAAGGCGCTCGTCGTGCACCTCAGTTCTCAAAACGTTAATTTTACGTTTCAAAGCTCTCAACCATGGGTTGGGGGCTTTTTTTATTTTCTTTTAAGAATTAAAACAGAAGCGATTAAACAGGCATCCTTTTTTTGCTTTATAAAACGATCGTCTTTAAATGCCGGTCTTTCTCACAAGGTTTCGAATAGTTTAACCTCAGCTCCAGCACAAAATATGTCACCTTTCAATTCAATGCTTCAATGATCTATCTTGAGCCCCTGTAAACGAACGATGAATTCAAACGCTATGGTTGGTGTATCTGCATCTAGATAAATAGAGCGCATCTGCGTGCTCCATTCAAACGTCCTTTGCAAATGGCATACGCATTTATTCGCTAAAATGGTTTGTTATCACAAATTGAAGGATTTTCAACTCGTTTTTGGAAACACGGAACCGTTCAAATACCAATTCGCATCGCAGAAAGAAACGTCTAGTGCTGAAGTGAGTCTTACATAAGTGTTCAAATGCCATAGGGCAATGAAAAGCTTAATGCCGGCATCAAGTGCTTTGTCATTAATTTGATTTGAAAAAGTGATATTATAATCACTAGCAATAAAATCACATATCTCCTTTGTTAATTTATTGCGGTTTTATGAATTTTTTTCCGAATATGCAAAGGGAAAGCGGTATCAATCTAGAAATATTTGTTATACTCTAAACATTAAAGTAAGGAGAACGATTCATGAATGCGTTAGTAGATCATAATAGCAAAGCCTGGGATCAAAAAGTAGAGACAGGCAATGAATGGACTGTTGCTGTAGAGCGGCATGTCATTGAACAAGCGAAAAAAGGGAATTGGGATATAAGGTTAACACCTATTAAAAATGTGCCAAAGGATTGGTTTCCTCCTGTAAAAGGCTTGAAGGTGCTTTGTTTGGCTTCAGGAGGCGGACAGCAGGCCCCGGTTTTAGCGGCAGCCGGAGCGGATGTCACCGTCTTAGATAACTCAGAACAGCAGCTTGGACAGGACAGAATGGTTGCTGATCGCGACGGCTTGACCATACGCACCGTGAAAGGAAGTATGGATGATCTCAGTCAATTTGAAGATGAATCATTTGATTTCATCGTACATCCAGTTGCCAATGTTTTTGTTGAAGATATCCTGCCGGTTTGGAAAGAAGCGCACCGCGTGCTGAAAAGAAATGGCGTTTTAATTTCAGGATTTGTTAATCCAGTTGTTTTTCTGTTTGACATTGAATTAGAAGAGCAGGGCGTTTTAAAAGTAAAGCACTCTATTCCATACGCCGACTCAGAAGATCTTCCAAAACATAAGGTGAAAAAGCTGATTGAAAATAATGAAGCTCTGGAATTCGGGCATTCCTTAGAAGACCAAATTAAGGGACAGCTCGATGCCGGTTTTATTGTCACTGGTTTTTATGAAGATAAAGGCGGTTTTGTATTGGATCAATACATTAATACATATTCTGCAACAAGAAGCATTAAAGTATGAAGGCAGCGACCTATTAGAGGGAGCTGCCTTTTATTATTGTGCTGCCTCTGCTTTTGTGAACAAACATACGTTCCCTTCCCCGCAGAAAGCTGCTTTTTTTACACTCTTTTTAATATGTTCAAGTTATCGACACCTTCATTTGGGCGAATTTCCAACCGAATTTGGGCATGGTTTCACCTCCCAAACCTCAAAATAACCGGTAAAAGGAGAGTGAATTTGTATGGCAGAGGTACTGTCTTTTATGGATGTGAAACGCCAAAAGGATTTTGAATTAGAAAAAAACTTGCTCAAAGAACTCTCACTTAGACAAATCATTCAGTCTGTAAAGGCATGTCTTACTCCATTATTTCCATTTTTGCAGGATGAAAGGGACGTTATTAGTGAAGGCTGTATTGATTTTGCGATAGAAGCTTATTTGTTAGGCGGGCGTTTCGGGGTTTTCGGGTATTATGGAGAATCTATGCAAAGTGTTAGTGCCCGCTCTGCAAGGGAAGAAGAAGAGCTTCGTATGGAGTTTTTTGAATACCTTTATCATTGGACACATGAGCAATACGCAACGTTTGATAAAAACACAGTTTATGAAGCTGCACGAAAATTCATCAAAGACTGGTGGACAGAAGGGTTTGTCCAAAGAGAAAAACAATGTAAGCTTCGCATGCGTTAATCATATTTCCCGACCCTGTCCCATACTTATGTAATAACGGACAAGCGGGAGGGGAAGGGATGAGGAAAAAGCTTAAATGGCTCAGTTTTATGCTAGGCTTCATCGTATTACTGTTTCTATTCAAGTATCAATTCAGCAATAACGATTCTTGGAATCCGTGGAGTCTGCCTTTGAGCGGAAAAATTATTTATCTTGATCCAGGTCATGGCGGGCCTGATGGAGGGGCAGTGGGCGGCAAGCTGTTAGAGAAGGATATAACCCTGGAAGTGGCTTTCAGAGTCAGGGATTATCTTCAGGAACAAGGGGCCTTAGTGATTATGACTAGAGAAAGTGACACCGATCTAGCTCCTGAAGGGACAAGAGGCTATAGTAAACGAAAAGCGGAAGACTTAAGACAGCGAGTGAACTTAATTAACAATTCAGAGGCTGAGCTCTACCTTAGCATTCATCTTAATGCGATCCCGTCACAAAAATGGAGCGGAGCCCAAAGCTTTTATTACGGAAAATACGAGGAAAACGAGAAAATTGCAAAATATATTCAGGATGAGTTGAGAACAAACCTGGAGAATACAACCCGAAAAGCAAAGAGAATTCATGGTATTTACTTAATGCAAAACGTCACAAAACCAGGTGCGCTTGTGGAAGTCGGTTTTTTATCCAATCCTGGAGAAGCAAAGATGCTGGGGAAACCGAAATATCAGGACAAAGTGGCATCTTCCATATATAAAGGAATATTGAGATACTTTACAGAAAAAGGCGACCCTCCGGAGTAAAGGAGGGTTTTCTCATGGTTCTAAGCAAAAGACACCTGCTGTTTATGTATGATATAATAATGTTTGTAAACGAATACACAAAAGGGTGAGGTTCGATGATAAGAGAAGATGAAGTAAGAAAACTAGTCGGTGAAATGCGCGAACCTTTTCTTCAAAGACCTCTGGGAGAATTGGATGCCGTTAAGGAAGTAAAAATAAAGCCTGAAAAACGGCATGTCAGTGTAAAAGTGGCTCTTGCAAAAACCGGAACAGCAGAACAAATGCAGGTTCAGCAAGAAATCGTAAATGTCTTAAAAGGGGTAGGCGCTGAGACGGTAGGCCTTCGATTTGAAGAGCTGCCTGAAGAAACAGTTGCGAAATTTCGGGCGCCGTCAACAGAGAACAAAACATTGTTAAATATGGATAACCCGCCGGTTTTCCTTGCTGTAGCGAGCGGAAAAGGCGGAGTAGGCAAATCAACTGTGTCAGTGAACCTTGCTATTTCTCTGGCTCGGCTTGGGAAAAAGGTCGGTTTAATTGACGCGGATATCTACGGCTTTAGTGTGCCGGATATGATGGGCATTACAGTGCGTCCAACAATTGAAGGAGACAAACTGCTTCCTGTTGAACGCTTCGGTGTAAAGGTCATGTCGATGGGTTTCTTCGTTGAAGAAAATGCTCCTGTCGTCTGGAGAGGGCCAATGCTGGGCAAGATGCTCAACAACTTTTTCCACGAAGTAGAATGGGGAGAAGTAGACTATATCGTTCTCGATCTTCCGCCTGGAACAGGGGACGTCGCACTTGATGTACATACGATGCTTCCGAGCAGTAAAGAAATTATCGTATCAACGCCGCACCCGACTGCAGCCTTTGTTGCGGCCAGAGCGGGGTCTATGGCTATTAAAACAGATCATGAGGTCGTTGGCGTCATAGAGAACATGGCTTATTATGAAAGTGCAAAGACTGGGGAAAGAGAATATGTCTTTGGCAAAGGCGGCGGAGATAAACTTGCTGAGGAGCTTAAAGTGCCTTTGCTCGGCAGAATACCGTTGAAACAGCCTGATTGGGATAAAGATCAATTTGCTCCGTCTGTTTATGACGAAAGCCATCCAATCGGTGAAATATATCATGACATTGCAAAAAAAGTCGTTGAAAAAATGGAAGTGCAAATATAAAAAAGGCGAACCGGGATTTTTGATCCCGGCTTCCCTTTACTCACCTTCTTTAGCGGTTTCTGCTGCTGCTTTTTTCAGTTCATCTTCGAACTGTTTTTTGTAAAGCGGACTAGAAAGTGTCTCGGTAATTACTTGTTCTAAATAACTGCGGAATTCTTGGCTTTTTGCCAGTTCGCTGTATTTTTTATTCATTCCCGGGTCCTGCATAACACTCATCAGCATTTTCTGGTAATCCGGATCCTTCATCAGCTTTTTAATTACTTTTTCATGCTCTGTTTGAAGGGTTTTAGCAAAGCTTTCCGCAAATTCAGTGTCTTCAAAGATGTTTTTCCAAAAATCCGCACCTTTTTTAGAGGTGAGTGTTTTTTCTATTGTTCCTTTAATGGCATCCTGATCAATCACCAGTGCTTCATTCATCGCATCATCGTTTAATAATTCCTTAATTGCTTTCTTTCCATCATCTGTTTTTAATATATCAACAACCATTTTTTTGGTCTGATCATAATCCATATCCGCTGCTTGGTCTTTTGGAGCGCAAGCTGTTACAGATAATATCAAAAAACAGCCCATCAATAGCGTTTTGGCTTTTGACATGCTTAAGCTCCTTTCACATACTTATCTTACTTTTAATATGATTCATCCGGTTGGAATTATACATAACAAAATATCGCGATCTGCGATTTTTGAGGGGTTGAATAAAGAAATGAAAAGCCGTGGCTTAGTTCGTTTTTTCTTTTCTATTTTAGCTGTCGGAGCGGTTGTCACAAGTGTTGTGGGTTTTGCTTTAAAATGGGGGGGATATAAGGAGCTGTTTCTGAATTTTGAAGCGGGCCAGATTTTCTCTGTTTTATTTTGGTTTATCGGTGTCGGCATGATTTTTAGTGTCATCAGTCAAATGGGCTTTTTCGTGTTTTTAACAGTTCACCGATTTGCACTCGAAATATTAAGATCTTCATCTTTATGGAATTTACTGCAGCTGTTTTTCATCCTGTTTGTCGCTTTTGATTTAATGTACGTGCGGTTTTTATTTTTCGGAGATAGAGGAGAGTCAATGGCTGGCTATGCTTGGCTGCCGTTATTTTTATTGATCTTCGGTTTGCTTACCGCGTATATAAAACAAAAGCAGTCCTCAAAGAAAACGTTTGTGTCATCTTTATTTTTAATGGTTGTGATCACTGCATTGGAATGGTTTCCTGCGCTCAGAGTAAATGATGAGGACTGGCTTTACTTAATGCTCTTTCCGTTAATGGCGTGTAATGCTTTTCAATTGCTGATGCTGCCGAAGTTTGCAGCGAAATAATTTATTTTACTTCGGCGGATTTAGCATCTGTGTTTGCAATGAGATCTCCCACGTTGACATTTTTTAAACCTTTTTCTCTCATATGATGGATAATCTCAGGCAGGGCCTCTTCTGTTTGTTTAGCTGAGTCTGAGGCGTGTAAAAGAATAATGTCTCCTCCTGAAACTTGACGGTTTACATTATCGACGATTTTTTCAACGCCTGGATTCGTCCAGTCATGGGAGTTCACACTATAGTGAACGACTGTATAGTTATACTGCTTTGCGATTGATAGGACATTTTTATTGAACTGACCGGTAGGAGGTCTTAGGAGCCGTATGTCTTTGATTCCTAATTTTTCAAAGGCAGTCCGCGCACGGTTAATGTCCTTTTTTATTTCACTATCCTCTAGATTGGCATAGTTTTTATACGCATAACCCATACTTCCTATTTGATGGCCGTCCTTTACAATGCGAGCCACCGTGTCCGGGTGGCGCTCGGCCCAAGAAGCGGAAAGAAAAAACGTCGCGTTTTTGATGCCGTTGGTTTTCAGGGTATTAAGAATAGGCTCGGCTTTCTCATCGCCCCAGCTGATATCAAAGGTAAGAGCAATGTCTTTTGAATCTGTTTCTCCTTTATAAATGGCTTTCGGTCCGCTGTCAGTCGAAAACACAGGGAGCGGGACAGCTCTTTGGATATAAAAAAAGCTGGCTGCAGCAAATGCGGCGATAAGTATAATGATAAATTGTTTAACGCGTTTTATGTGCCACACATAGAAGTGATTCACTGATGATGCCTCCTTATCTTGTCCATCATTCTTGTGTTACATCTTATGTGCCTGGCCAAACGAATATAACTGATAAAAAGTCTCTTTAAAACAGATTAAATTAGTTATTGACCATTTGATAATATCCGTGTTATATTATTATTCGTCGCTGATGAACAGCTGACAACAAATAAAAGCTTCATTAACCCTTTAAAAAAAGTGTTGACTTAAAAGAAGCTGAATGTTATAGTAATAAAGCTGCTTCGTTAAGCGGCATAAATGATCTTTGAAAACTAAACAAGACAAAACGTACCTGTTAATTCAAGTTTTAATATAAATCGCACAGCGATGTGCGTAGTCAGTCAAACTACTTTATCGGAGAGTTTGATCCTGGCTCAGGACGAACGCTGGCGGCGTGCCTAATACATGCAAGTCGAGCGGACAGATGGGAGCTTGCTCCCTGATGTTAGCGGCGGACGGGTGAGTAACACGTGGGTAACCTGCCTGTAAGACTGGGATAACTCCGGGAAACCGGGGCTAATACCGGATGCTTGTTTGAACCGCATGGTTCAAACATAAAAGGTGGCTTCGGCTACCACTTACAGATGGACCCGCGGCGCATTAGCTAGTTGGTGAGGTAACGGCTCACCAAGGCAACGATGCGTAGCCGACCTGAGAGGGTGATCGGCCAC
Source organism: Bacillus sp. FSL K6-1012 (assembly GCF_037964915.1). Classification (NCBI taxonomy): domain Bacteria; kingdom Bacillati; phylum Bacillota; class Bacilli; order Caryophanales; family Bacillaceae; genus Bacillus; species Bacillus sp. FSL K6-1012. The sequence goes on from NZ_CP150175.1 coordinate 161,013, forward strand.
ACTGGGACTGAGACACGGCCCAGACTCCTACGGGAGGCAGCAGTAGGGAATCTTCCGCAATGGACGAAAGTCTGACGGAGCAACGCCGCGTGAGTGATGAAGGTTTTCGGATCGTAAAGCTCTGTTGTTAGGGAAGAACAAGTACCGTTCGAATAGGGCGGTACCTTGACGGTACCTAACCAGAAAGCCACGGCTAACTACGTGCCAGCAGCCGCGGTAATACGTAGGTGGCAAGCGTTGTCCGGAATTATTGGGCGTAAAGGGCTCGCAGGCGGTTCCTTAAGTCTGATGTGAAAGCCCCCGGCTCAACCGGGGAGGGTCATTGGAAACTGGGGAACTTGAGTGCAGAAGAGGAGAGTGGAATTCCACGTGTAGCGGTGAAATGCGTAGAGATGTGGAGGAACACCAGTGGCGAAGGCGACTCTCTGGTCTGTAACTGACGCTGAGGAGCGAAAGCGTGGGGAGCGAACAGGATTAGATACCCTGGTAGTCCACGCCGTAAACGATGAGTGCTAAGTGTTAGGGGGTTTCCGCCCCTTAGTGCTGCAGCTAACGCATTAAGCACTCCGCCTGGGGAGTACGGTCGCAAGACTGAAACTCAAAGGAATTGACGGGGGCCCGCACAAGCGGTGGAGCATGTGGTTTAATTCGAAGCAACGCGAAGAACCTTACCAGGTCTTGACATCCTCTGACAATCCTAGAGATAGGACGTCCCCTTCGGGGGCAGAGTGACAGGTGGTGCATGGTTGTCGTCAGCTCGTGTCGTGAGATGTTGGGTTAAGTCCCGCAACGAGCGCAACCCTTGATCTTAGTTGCCAGCATTCAGTTGGGCACTCTAAGGTGACTGCCGGTGACAAACCGGAGGAAGGTGGGGATGACGTCAAATCATCATGCCCCTTATGACCTGGGCTACACACGTGCTACAATGGACAGAACAAAGGGCAGCGAAACCGCGAGGTTAAGCCAATCCCACAAATCTGTTCTCAGTTCGGATCGCAGTCTGCAACTCGACTGCGTGAAGCTGGAATCGCTAGTAATCGCGGATCAGCATGCCGCGGTGAATACGTTCCCGGGCCTTGTACACACCGCCCGTCACACCACGAGAGTTTGTAACACCCGAAGTCGGTGAGGTAACCTTTATGGAGCCAGCCGCCGAAGGTGGGACAGATGATTGGGGTGAAGTCGTAACAAGGTAGCCGTATCGGAAGGTGCGGCTGGATCACCTCCTTTCTAAGGATATTTACGGAATATAAGACCTTGGGTCTTATAAACAGAACGTTCCCTGTCTTGTTTAGTTTTGAAGGATCATTCCTTCGAAACGTGTTCTTTGAAAACTAGATAACAGTAGACATCACATTCAATTAGTAACACAAGATATCACATAGTGATTCTTTTTAACGGTTAAGTTAGAAAGGGCGCACGGTGGATGCCTTGGCACTAGGAGCCGATGAAGGACGGGACGAACACCGATATGCTTCGGGGAGCTGTAAGCAAGCTTTGATCCGGAGATTTCCGAATGGGGAAACCCACCACTCGTAATGGAGTGGTATCCATATCTGAATTCATAGGATATGAGAAGGCAGACCCGGGGAACTGAAACATCTAAGTACCCGGAGGAAGAGAAAGCAAATGCGATTCCCTGAGTAGCGGCGAGCGAAACGGGATTAGCCCAAACCAAGAGGCTTGCCTCTTGGGGTTGTAGGACACTCTATACGGAGTTACAAAGGAACGAGGTAGATGAAGAGGTCTGGAAAGGCCCGCCATAGAAGGTAACAGCCCTGTAGTCAAAACTTCGTTCTCTCCAGAGTGGATCCTGAGTACGGCGGAACACGTGAAATTCCGTCGGAATCCGGGAGGACCATCTCCCAAGGCTAAATACTCCCTAGTGACCGATAGTGAACCAGTACCGTGAGGGAAAGGTGAAAAGCACCCCGGAAGGGGAGTGAAAGAGATCCTGAAACCGTGTGCCTACAAGTAGTCAGAGCCCGTTAACGGGTGATGGCGTGCCTTTTGTAGAATGAACCGGCGAGTTACGATCCCGTGCAAGGTTAAGCAGAAGATGCGGAGCCGCAGCGAAAGCGAGTCTGAATAGGGCGCATGAGTACGTGGTCGTAGACCCGAAACCAGGTGATCTACCCATGTCCAGGGTGAAGTTCAGGTAACACTGAATGGAGGCCCGAACCCACGCACGTTGAAAAGTGCGGGGATGAGGTGTGGGTAGGGGTGAAATGCCAATCGAACCTGGAGATAGCTGGTTCTCTCCGAAATAGCTTTAGGGCTAGCCTCAAGGTAAGAGTCTTGGAGGTAGAGCACTGATTGGACTAGGGGCCCCTACCGGGTTACCGAATTCAGTCAAACTCCGAATGCCAATGACTTATCCTTGGGAGTCAGACTGCGAGTGATAAGATCCGTAGTCGAAAGGGAAACAGCCCAGACCGCCAGCTAAGGTCCCAAAGTATACGTTAAGTGGAAAAGGATGTGGAGTTGCTTAGACAACCAGGATGTTGGCTTAGAAGCAGCCACCATTTAAAGAGTGCGTAATAGCTCACTGGTCGAGTGACTCTGCGCCGAAAATGTACCGGGGCTAAACGTATCACCGAAGCTGCGGACTGTTCTTCGAACAGTGGTAGGAGAGCGTTCTAAGGGCTGTGAAGCCAGACCGGAAGGACTGGTGGAGCGCTTAGAAGTGAGAATGCCGGTATGAGTAGCGAAAGAGGGGTGAGAATCCCCTCCACCGAATGCCTAAGGTTTCCTGAGGAAGGCTCGTCCGCTCAGGGTTAGTCGGGACCTAAGCCGAGGCCGAAAGGCGTAGGCGATGGACAACAGGTTGATATTCCTGTACCACCTCCTCACCATTTGAGCAATGGGGGGACGCAGGAGGATAGGGTAAGCGCGGTATTGGATATCCGCGTCCAAGCAGTTAGGCTGGGAAATAGGCAAATCCGTTTCCCATAAGGCTGAGCTGTGATGGCGAGCGAAATATAGTAGCGAAGTTCCTGATTCCACACTGCCAAGAAAAGCCTCTAGCGAGGTGAGAGGTGCCCGTACCGCAAACCGACACAGGTAGGCGAGGAGAGAATCCTAAGGTGATCGAGAGAACTCTCGTTAAGGAACTCGGCAAAATGACCCCGTAACTTCGGGAGAAGGGGTGCTCTGTTAGGGTGCAAGCCCGAGAGAGCCGCAGTGAATAGGCCCAGGCGACTGTTTAGCAAAAACACAGGTCTCTGCGAAGCCGTAAGGCGAAGTATAGGGGCTGACGCCTGCCCGGTGCTGGAAGGTTAAGAGGAGCGCTTAGCGTAAGCGAAGGTGCGAATTGAAGCCCCAGTAAACGGCGGCCGTAACTATAACGGTCCTAAGGTAGCGAAATTCCTTGTCGGGTAAGTTCCGACCCGCACGAAAGGCGCAACGATCTGGGCACTGTCTCAACGAGAGACTCGGTGAAATTATAGTACCTGTGAAGATGCAGGTTACCCGCGACAGGACGGAAAGACCCCGTGGAGCTTTACTGCAGCCTGATATTGAATGTTGGTACAGCTTGTACAGGATAGGTAGGAGCCTTGGAAACCGGAGCGCTAGCTTCGGTGGAGGCATCGGTGGGATACTACCCTGGCTGTATTGACCTTCTAACCCGCCGCCCTTATCGGGCGGGGAGACAGTGTCAGGTGGGCAGTTTGACTGGGGCGGTCGCCTCCTAAAAGGTAACGGAGGCGCCCAAAGGTTCCCTCAGAATGGTTGGAAATCATTCGCAGAGTGTAAAGGCACAAGGGAGCTTGACTGCGAGACCTACAAGTCGAGCAGGGACGAAAGTCGGGCTTAGTGATCCGGTGGTTCCGCATGGAAGGGCCATCGCTCAACGGATAAAAGCTACCCCGGGGATAACAGGCTTATCTCCCCCAAGAGTCCACATCGACGGGGAGGTTTGGCACCTCGATGTCGGCTCATCGCATCCTGGGGCTGTAGTCGGTCCCAAGGGTTGGGCTGTTCGCCCATTAAAGCGGTACGCGAGCTGGGTTCAGAACGTCGTGAGACAGTTCGGTCCCTATCCGTCGCGGGCGCAGGAAATTTGAGAGGAGCTGTCCTTAGTACGAGAGGACCGGGATGGACGCACCGCTGGTGTACCAGTTGTTCTGCCAAGGGCATCGCTGGGTAGCTATGTGCGGACGGGATAAGTGCTGAAAGCATCTAAGCATGAAGCCCCCCTCAAGATGAGATTTCCCATTCCGCAAGGAAGTAAGATCCCTGAAAGATGATCAGGTTGATAGGTCTGAGGTGGAAGTGTGGCGACACATGGAGCTGACAGATACTAATCGATCGAGGACTTAACCTAATTTCTAATGATGTCACACCTGTTATCTAGTTTTGAGAGAACACTCTCAAATTGTTTGGTGGCGATAGCGAAGAGGTCACACCCGTTCCCATACCGAACACGGAAGTTAAGCTCTTCAGCGCCGATGGTAGTCGGGGGTTTCCCCCTGTGAGAGTAGGACGCCGCCAAGCAGTTTTATCTATTTCTACCATGTTTGTTTATGAAGCTTATATCATTCCGCAGTAGCTCAGTGGTAGAGCTATCGGCTGTTAACCGATCGGTCGTAGGTTCGAATCCTACCTGCGGAGCCATTGCTTCCATAGCTCAGCAGGTAGAGCACTTCCATGGTAAGGAAGAGGTCAGCGGTTCGAGCCCGCTTGGAAGCTTATCTAAAATACGTTGATCTTATGCAGTTTCCGCGAGATATGGAACTGTTATTTTTTTTGTCTAAAATATGTGGGTGTCATACGGGTGGCAAATTAGAGTATTTCTCTAAAATGTCCCCGTTTTTAATATATTATTGATTGCATCAGCAACTAAAATATCTGACTCACGGTTAGCGTGAGTGTAAATATTTAATGTGGTTTGGACGTTAGCATGGCCAAGCCTCTGAGAAATAGCTTTAATGTTTAATCCAGGTACTTTCCCAATTTGATTTATTAACATTGTTGCGTGTGAGTGTCTCATATCATGAAGACGTCCTGGCTTGATATTGTGCCTCTTAGTGAATCTCTGCCACCAAGTATTAGGTGAGGTTGGATACTGGGGTTGCCCCATATCCCCACCAAATAACAAAAGCTTATCTGTTCCTCTCCACAGTTCACCCAACAGTAATTTATTCTTCTTGATCTCTCGTAGCAAAATAGCTGCTTCTTGCATTATATCAGGCGGCATCGTAACTTTACGGAAAGAGTTACTTTTAGGATCTTTAAACCGATAACCTTTCTTCTTTGTATATTGTAAAGACTCATCAATTCTGACTTCATTAGTATCAAAAAATAAATCTGTTTCATCGATTGCCAATAGTTCACCTCTACGAAATCCACCAGTAAAAGCAAATTTAATCATAACTCTGTTCCTCAATGGAGCGTGTTCATCTAATAGCATAAAGATTTCCTTTATTTCTTCTTCAGTATAAATTTCATATTCATTGTATTTTTGTTTTGGCCGCTTTACGTTTTCAGCAGGGTTTTCTTTTATAATTTTCCACTCAGCTGCTCTTCCTAAGATATCTCTAATGATTCGATATCTTGCATGAATGCTTGACGTTGAGACATCATTTTCCCGTTGATATTCTTCTAAGAAATTTAATATGTGAATCGGCTGAATCTCGTCTAAGTACATGTCTCCAAAATAGGGTTGTATTTCTTTCCCCATAATATATTCATAAGTTTCACGAGTTTTATCATCGAGATGATCCAGGGCGTATTTTTTCTCCCAGTCCTCTATGAACATATTGAATGTTCGCTTGTGTGGTGTGATATAAGCGCCGGCTTCAACTTCTGTTTTGAATTTATACCATTCACTCTCCAAGTAATTGCGCAGCTTTTTAGTGGTTTTTAATAAAGCCGGATCCTCTATTCTAATTGTTTTGACCTTTCTTTTACGCTTGCTCTTTGTACCGATATCAACAACTAATCGAAATGACTTTTCGCCTCTTTTTTCAATTGTTGGCATATAAAATTTTCTCCCTTTCTTTATTCTTTTGAATCATAAATGATTGGTACTTAAAGCTGAATAACTTACGGAAATACATATCCATTCTTTTTTCCGCAAAAGGATGAGTAACCTGAAAAAGATCAGATATGAGACTTATAGATTCCCGCTTGGTTGCCGGTAATTTAATGTTTTTCAGCATAAAGCTAGGTACAGCAAAATGATACATAAATGCATTTGCTTGATTCTCCTGTAATTCTCTAAAAAGTGGGGGTAATTTGTATTGAACACCCACATGATTTATGTGATGGCACAGTTCATGGGAAAAATCTTCCCATTGCTTTTTTTTGGATAATCGTGAATCAAGAATAATGCAAGCCATTCCCAGCAGTTTTACTGCTACAGATGAACGATTTTTGTAATGGACTATTATTTTTAACCTATCTGCAATTAGTTCCAAGTCCCATGAACCAGGATCTGTAATACCGATGCCGGTGTAAATTGTTTGTATTCTTTCCTCTAGAAGTGATAAATGATACAAGGTGAAGCCTCCTACTAACGAAATGCAAACATATGTTCGATTTTGATTTCTAAAGAAAAGCCCCAAAATAGGGCTTCTTTTTAATGCTCTAAGTTAATTTTTAAATCAAGATCGTCATCTAAAGCATGTGCGTCCTCATCAACCGGAAGATTGAATCTCAGCCGAATTGAATCTAAATCTTTTATATCCTCTTCGTTTTCAAAAATATAAAATACAGATCCACTATCGTTTACTTTCCCCACATACTCTCCAAGAAAATCTTCATTTTCGACAGTAGATGCCTCATTGATTTGTACCCCAGTACTTGTTGCTAATTTTGCATCATCTAGGCCGAAATAAACTACTTTATCTGATGTATTTTCCGCTTCAAGTTGAACCTCAATATAAGGTGTTTGTTCGTTGGCCACAGCGGCAATTACTTTTTTTACAGTTACTTGCATCGGGCCAGTTTTCGCAGTGGCTTCTTTATTGCTGATGGCCATTACTTTGGCTGTACCGCTCTCAATTTCATATACATCCCCAACTTTTTCAGGTCCATTAGTAGAGATGTCTTGGCTTTCTGATGTGTTGGTATCAGTTGCATTGTTTGTGTCTTCTGATGATGTAGAAGACTCTTCACTATTTTTGCATGCTGCGAGCAATATCAGTGAAGTGATTAATAGTAAAGTCCCCAATTTTTTAAACAATTTAAGTTCCCCTTTTTACTCCAGTTAAGTTTTCTTTATCTTTCATTTAACTCAATTAATGTTAAACAGTTTATTTTACAGTGTGCATCCATCATAACCCCTTGATATATCTATGTTTTTAGGGGGTGCAAAAAGTTTTATTTAACACTTAGACTTCTTTTTATTAAACAAATGTTTAACGAATGTTTTACCAGAAGAAGAATTAAAGAATTAAGAATTAAGAATAGCTGCTACTGTTCATCGAACCCTTTTTTCAAAAGATAATCCAAAAGTTCTTTTGCTTGTTCTTTAGTGATTTTTCCATCACGACCAGCAATTAGTGTTTCGGGATCATTTAAAAGTTCATCTATTTGAGAGTCGTTTGAAGTTCCCTTTAACAGATAGTCTGTTGTGACATCCAAGACCTCAGCTAACTTGATTATTTCTGAATCAGTAATAGGTCGAGTGCCTTTTTCTATACGGTTCATAACAGCATAATTTAGGTCTACACGGCGGGCTAGTTCCCTTTGGGACCAACCTTTTCTTTCTCTTAATAAAACTATCCGATCACCTATATTCATTGTTTTCACCACTTTCTAAGTAAGACAAATGATAACATGTTTCCGTTATGGAAATAAAAAAAGTTTCTAAATTGTAAACAAAACTTATTGACATTTCTATTTCAGAACTGTATTATGTGGTTACAAAGTTTCTAAAACAGAAACGAAAGGAGTGAAAGATATGCAGAAACTTGATTTAGTTTTTATCAAGAATAGACGGATCGAATTGAAAATTTCACAGCGAGATATGGCAACAAAGTTAGGATTTAAAACTGGTTCAAGTTATCTAAAGTATGAGCAAGGTGTTTACGCATTCAAAGCAGAACAATTGCCAACCTTAGCGCAACATTTAAAATGCAAAATAACGGATTTTTTTGCTGAAAACGTTTCTGAATTAGAAACAAGTAGTGCTTAGGAGGATTTCATAATGAGCAACAAACCATTAAACCCTCAGGAAGCTGCTAGTGTACTGAGGGTTCATAAAGAAACCATTTATTCCATGGTCAGAAATAAGGAAATTCCGCATTTCAGAATTGGAAAGAAAATATTTTTCCGACCAGAAACCCTAAATGCTTGGATAAGTCAACTAGAACAGAACAGTGTTGATGATTCTGCTTAAAATCTTCTAACTAAAGTTTACCAATTCAATGAAAAAAGTTTGGTAGAAAAAGGAGAGGTTAAAAGTGAAATTTGGTAGAGCACCGAAGGCGCTAAAAAGCGCTCGTAAAGAGGCTGAACTTACACAACAGCAGCTATCTATGGACGATGAATTATTTCTTTCACGTGAATCTGTATCTCATCAGGAATGCGGCCGCCACAAAGTTCAGCCGGAGGTGGCCCAGTATTTTGCTGAGAAACATAATGATCCACGGGCTGCCCTTGAAGCTGCTTCTGATTATACAGGCTGGGGACCTTTAATCTTGGATGGGGAAACAGCGGATTTGCATAGGGTGAATCTTCTTGTTCAATCCAAGATACAAATGACAGAAGCCATGGACGTCCTACAAAATTCAGTCGAACATATTTCAGTCAATCCCAAAACATTGTCAGATACAAAAATGATTGAGAAATCGATTCAGGAATGTTTAGACGTCATAACAGCTTTAACTCAACTAATCGTTGTTCTCTGTAAGGAATACTCGATTTCATGGGTGAAGATGTGGGGCAAGCATAAAATGAAGCTTTTAACGAGGGGGTTAATCAAAGGTGCTTCTTGAAGACATGGTTTTAAAAATACACTCTGATTCAGTAAGGCGAGAACAAATTTTTATTGAGGAATACTCAAAGCGTTTAATCAAAGCTGTTGCCAACGGAGATATGAAAAAGGCGAATGAAACGGTTAATGAACTTCGCAAATCTGTAAAACAACTAGATCACTACATAAAATCCAAGCGAGACTTCGATCGTATTGTTGAAGTGATTCCGTCAAAAGATTTCTTTGAAAAAAAGTTAGAGGGGATGATTTGAATGAAATTTGTATTATCTGCAAGCCGTTTAATGAAAGCTTCTGAGGTTGTGAGTCATTGTCGGGAAGTAAAGAGGAATCCAGCACAGATTCTTCTGGTGAATGCCGAGGCGAAGAAGGCTATTGAAAATATAAAAAAGCAGCAAGCTCCTACACTCACTGCTTAAGCAAATAAAACGTTACGGAAGTATTATAGCGCTCTTTTATGAGCACGGCAAGCTTGTTCTTGTCGTCAGGCCAGGGGGAGAACTTTTTTATCCATACATTCCCCCTTTTAACTTACCACCACACTCTCTCTGGTCTGACGATGCGTACAAGCATCAGAAAGGAGGATTTCAGTGTTTTACCTGGTTATTCCGTCAAGAAAGTGCCCTAATTGCGGAAAGATTGAAGAACAATCTTACAAAATTTATTGCAGCAAATGTGAACACAAAATTCCTGATAGTGTTCAGGAACTATTTCAAAAAGTGAAATAAAAAAAGCTCGCTTTGCAGAGCGAGCCGTAGAAGGTGTTACAAACTTTGGTATTCATAGTTTACTGTATCACCTTCCAAAAATCAATCTTTGGAGGTCTTTGACAAATGAATGATGTTATTTACACTGAACCATTTAGTGATCGTCGGCGTGATCAGATTAATCTTGTTACTGTAGGCGGATCAATTTCCTTTGATCTTAAGGGGAATACATGCTTTCACTTCCCGACAGCTGAGGCCCGAAATGAGTATCTTTCTCTCAAGTCTAAAGAGAAAGGACGTGATGCCAAATGAAGAAGGAAATTAAACTGCTCAAATTAGAACTTCGTAATTTTAAGGGGATTAAACATTTTATTCTCGATACTCAAGGCGAGAACGTCAAGGTCTACGGTGATAATGCAACAGGAAAAACAACTTTGTTTGATGCTTTTATTTGGCTCTTATTCGATAAGGACAGCCAAAACAAAAAAGATTTTCAGATTAAAACTCTCACAAAAGAAAACAAGCCTATTAGTGGACTGAATCATGAAGTCAGCGGCTTGTTTTTGGTAGATGGTGCTGAATTGTCTTTGAAAAAGGTGTACTCCGAGAAGTGGACAAAAAAGCGGAGTAGTGCTGAAGCCGTATTCTCTGGCCATACCACTGATTATTTTATTAACGAAGTACCATCAAAGAAAAAAGAGTTTAATGATCGAGTCAGCTCAATTATTGAAGAAGATAAATTCAAACTCATTACTTCTCCATCATTCTTCAATGAGCAATTGAAATGGCAAGACAGACGGAAGATTTTACTTGAGATCAGTGGCGATGTAACAGCCGAGGAAGTATTCAGTAAAAACCCTTCTGTGGCTGCCCTGGAAAGCATCTTAAAGAAACGGTCGCTTGAAGAGCATAGAAAGGTGATCGCGGGAAAACAGCGTGAAATAAATAAACAGCTCGATGCAATACCGGTAAGAATCGATGAAGTCCAGCGCACAGTCGAAGATACATCTGGTCTAGATGAACAAGAATTACATGACGAGATAAATTTTCTTCAAAAAGAAGTTGAGTCATTGGACGAGAAACTTCGTTCAGCTCGTAATGGTGAAGCTATTTCTCAGAAGAGGAAAGTAATTCTCCAGCTGCAGAATGATCTTCAGGAAATCAAAAATGGTCATCAGGAAAAAGAATACAAAAAGATCAATGAGATTAAAGAGCAGCTATACCCTGTGAAAAGCAAGATTGATGAAATTTCAATGGAGATTAAATCGAATCAGCGGCAGTTATCACTTGAAAAAGACAATTTGGATCGATTAAATACGGAAATCGAGTCGCTGCGCCAGAGTTGGTGCGACAAGAATGAGGAGACGTTTGATCAACATCAAACTGAATGCCCTACATGCGGCCAAGAATTACCGAAAGAAAAAATTGATCAAGCCATTGAAAAATTCAATTTTCATAAAAGCCAAGCTTTAGCTGAAATCAATGAAAAAGGCAAGTCGGTTAAGAGTCAAAAAGAAAAGTCTGAGGATGCTATTCAGGAATTAGAAGCTGCAATATCTAATTTGCAGGATGCCTATAAGAGTGAAGAAGAGACTTTATTATCAATTGAAAAAGAATTAGAGGGCGCGCAAAACAATAGATCAGATATTTCAGTGGATCCAATTTATCAAAATAAACAAGCTGAGATCGAGGACATCCAGAAGGAAATTCAGCAATTAGAATCTTCCACAGATCAAGCCGTTCAATTGATTAAGGATGATATCAACAGTAGAAAACAAGAGATTTTGCTGCTTCAAAAAGATCAAGCGAAAATTGATCACGCAAAGCACGTTAATGATCGAGTAAGACAGCTTGAGCAAGAACAAAAAGAGTTAGCAGAACAATATGAACAGCTACAACATCAACTCTTTTTGACTGAAGAATTTGTTCGCACTAAGGTGCATCTCCTCGAAGAGAAGATAAACAGTAAGTTTAAATATGCTCGTTTCAAGCTCTTCAAGGACCAGATCAACGGGGGACTGGAAGAGACATGTGAAACCCTTTATGAAGGTGTGCCGTATTCGTCCGGCTTAAACAATGCTGCACGTATTAACGTTGGGTTAGACATCATTAATACCCTTAATGATTACTACGGAATCACTGCTCCTATTTTCGTTGATAACTCTGAAGCGGTGACGAAATTGATCAACACAAATTCACAGATCCTCAGTCTGATTGTTTCCGAGAAAGATAAACAGCTTCGTGTTGAGTTTCAAGACGAACTCGTTCAGGAGGCAATCTAATGGGAGCCTATTACATTATCGAACATGTTGAGACCAAAACTACTAAATCGTTAATTGTTGCTGACAGCGCACAGGATGCTTACAAATGTCTTGAACGTGGCTATTATGACGAGTTTGACAGTGAAATCAAAGTTGAAACTTATGTAAGTGTCAAAGAAGCATGTACTCCAAGGGAGAAGCAACTATTATTGACTGCGCCACAAGAGGGGGATTCAAATGAATAGCCAGAATCAATTGGCAATTATTCAAAAAGATATAACTGATGATGTGAACAAAAGTTTAACCAGATTGCAGGACGATGGTTTAGTTCTGCCTTCTAACTACAACGCAAGTAATGCTTTAAAAAGTGCTTTTTTTAAACTGCAAGAAGTAAGAGATAAAAACGGAAAGCCAGCATTGGAAGTGTGTTCTAGGGAATCAATAGCTAACTCTTTGTTAGATATGGTTGTTCAAGGTTTAAGTCCAGCAAAGACACAGTGCTACTTCATAGTTTATGGAAATCAACTACAACTTAACCGTTCTTATTTTGGAACACAAGCTGTGCTTAAACGGCTGACCAATGTCAAGGATATTTGGTCAAACGTAATTTTTGATGGTGATGTATTCGATTACGAGATTGTGGGCGGGCGCGAAAAGCTACTTAAGCATGAAACCAAATTTCAGAACAGAGACAACGATATTTTAGGGGCTTATGCAGTTATAAAAACAATAGAAGATGAAGAAATATTAACTGTTATGACGCGTAAAGAAATTGAAACTTCATGGACTCAAGCGAAAACAAAGAGCGTTCAAAACAAGTTTCCTCAGGAAATGGCCAAAAGAACTGTTATCAATCGTGCCGCAAAATCTTTTATAAACACAAGTGATGACAGCGATTTACTTGTTCAGGCGATTAATAATTCAACAGAAAATGAATATGACAACGAACGTGTAGATGTAACTCCAGCCGAAGTACAGAAGCAAATTGAGGAAAACGCGAATACAGAGGTTATCGATATCGAACCAATTCCGGATCCACAAACAGAACAGCCGGAGCCCCAACCAACAAAAAAAGATGAGAAGCCCTCAGTCTTTGAATCGGACGGACCAGATTTTTGATTGAAATTACAGCCCTGTCATCGAGCAGTAAGGGGAATTGCTATCGGGTCACCGATGGTAAGACCCCACTTCTTTTGGAATGCGGCATCAACTTTAAACAAATGCAGAAGGGGTTTCAGTATAAAATTTCTCAATTCGCTGGCTGCCTTGTTTCTCATGAGCATGGGGATCACTGCAAAGCAATTAAGGATGTTCTGAAAGCCGGCATTGATTGTTACATGTCTCCTGGGACGGCCGGAGCAATTGGCATTTCTCATCACAGAATAAAGCCTGTGCGCGCTAAACAGCCGTTTAAAGTTGGTTCTTGGTCTATTATGCCCTTTGACGTGCAGCACGATGTGGCGGAGCCGTATGGCTTCCTGTTGGCTAATGAGGACGGTGACAAGCTTCTGTTTGCCACTGATACCTATTACATCAAATACAAGTTTCCAGGACTCACTCACATTATGGTGGAATGCAATTACTCGAATGAAATACTGAACGAAAACATCGAAAGCGGCCGTACACCGCCATTTATGAAAAGACGACTCTTACAGTCGCACTTCAGTTTAGAAAACGTAAAAGAGTTTTTGATGGCAAATGACTTGAGCAGGGTTCAGGAAATTTGGCTGCTGCATCTTTCTGAATCAAACAGCGACGAGAAGCTTTTTAAAGAAGACATCATGAAATTGACTGGAAAGGTTGTTTATATACCATGACTGACAATGACTTAATTGCGGTTCCTTACCCTTATTGTTATGTGTCATTGGCCAAGACAGTGGCTCCAGATATGCGTAAGGACACTCTATTAATGTACGTTTCAACCTATTTTCGAAAATATGAACCCAACCTTACTCTTGTGACAATCAAAGGGTTAAAAGCTATCTGCAGAAAGAAATAGCGATGGAAAGGAGGCGAGGCCCTTGGCTGGATGGGTGAGACTATATAAGTCAATGGTCGATCATGAGATCTTTACAGATAATGTCGGCTTTAGGTTGTTCACTTTCTTAATTGCCAAAGCTGCGTTTCAGGACGGTATGAAGATTAATGATTATGAGTTGAAAAAAGGCCAGTATATCCGCTCATATTCAAAACTATGTGATGACTTAGCGATTAAAAAGGGCAGAGGTTTAACCAAATTCACAAGAGCAGCAGTAAAGGCTGCAGCTGAAAGGCTTCAGGCAAAAGGAATGATTACTGCAGAGGAAACTGAATACGGAATGCTTTGGACTGTATTAAATTATTCAAAATTCCAAGGTGCTGCTGAAGAACCTGCATATGAAAATAAGGCTAAAGAAAAGCCAAAAGCACCTCAGCCGAAGGACGAGGGCGCGACTTCTTTCCAAAAAATCGAAGAAAAATTCACTTCGAGAAAAGGCTCTCTATTTTTATCTGCTGTAGATACAGCGGCAATCAAAAGAGTCATAGAGGCAGAGATACCTATCGACGATGTTTTGACTTGGATAGATGAAATTTTTGATCAATATAAACCAAAATATCCAGGAGACAAGATAAATTCTTTTTCTTACTGTGAACCAATTATTCGTGATAGATGGGCAGCTAAACAAAGCGAAAAACAGCCTTCTAATGTCTCAGAATTTAGGCCGCGCGGATCGATACAAGAAAAAAGCTTTGCCGCTCTCGAGGATTATGCAAAAGAGAACGGCATTAAGGTGAATTAGGAAGGTGATTAGTTTGGAAAAAGCAGAAGCAATGAAATTGTTGTTGCGGCTTTCCGCAGCATATCCGCGTTTTGATTTAAGTGGCGATGTTGGGAAAGAGCGAATTGAATTGTGGATGGACCACCTTCAAAAAATGCCGTTCGAACCCGCAAAAACAAAGATTAATGAACATATTTCAAGTAAACCATTCCCTCCGACTATTGCGGAGATTAGCGTCAAACAACCAGAAAAAAATAAGTTTTTAGAGCAACAGAAAGAGTGGGAACGGAATGCAAAGTACAAAAAACATTGAGGCTGAACAAGGGCTACTGGGCTGTATTTTGGTCGAGAGCGACTTGATTAAAGAAACGACTTTAGAGCCTAAGCATTTCTCAGAAGAGCGGCATAAACGAATTTTTCAGGCGATGCGAGAGGTAGATGCTAAGGGCAGCCGTGTTGACATAGTGACGATCGTTACAGTGTTAGGCGAAGCCACTGAACAAATTGGTGGAACAGGTTATCTTACAGAACTTGCAAGTTCTGTTCCTTCAGTCATCAGCTTCGAAACATATCAAACTTTAATATATGATGCTTTCAAACTTCGAGACATGCAGAAAGCTGCTTTGGATTTTGCGAACAGTCCAACTGATGAAGGGATTGTGGCTGTTTATAAAAAAACTGTCGAGCTTCAGGAGTTAGGAATTAAAAATAAACGAACAAAAATGGATATCTTAACTGATATCTATAACGATATGCACCAGGAAAAGGCTGAAATAACTGGCGTCGAAACTGGTTTGAAGGATTTGGATGATATGACTGGCGGTTGGCAGAATAGTGACTTAATCATAGTCGCTGCTCGGCCATCAATGGGAAAAACAGCATTTGCTTTAAATTTAGCCAGAGCCAATGCTGAAAGAGGCGGAGTTTCTGATGTATTTTCCTTGGAAATGCCTGATAGACAATTGGTTCATAGAATGCTTAGTGATATGGGGTCCATCGAGAGCACTAAATGGAGAAATCCCCACAGATTCTTTAGTGAAAAAGATTATGAAAATGCAACACGAGCCATCGGACAGTATGAAAAATTAGCAATTAACATTCATGACAACCCTTCCCAGTCGGTTGCGGATATACGGTCGGCCATACGTAAAACAAAAAAAGATCATCCGGACAAAAAGCACTTAGTGGTGATTGACTACCTACAGCTCATCACACCCATTGGAAAATTTGAAACAAAAAACTTGGAGGTAGCCGCCATCACTGGGGAGCTGAAAAATATTGCTCGGACTTTTGATGTGCCTATCATTTTACTTTCTCAGCTTTCGAGGGGCGTTGAACAGCGCCAGGATAAGCGGCCGATGATGTCCGATCTAAGAGATTCCGGAAGCATCGAACAAGATGCCGACATTGTGGCGTTCTTATATAGGGATGACTACTACGACAAACAAAGTGAACAAAAAAACATTATAGAGATCATTTTCGCTAAACATCGAAATGGTTCTACAGGAACTATAACGGCCGCTTTTATAAAAGAGTATGGGCGATTTATCAATCTGAATTATCAAATGGAAGCGAAGCTCGCTTAAAAGAAAGGAGCACATATTATGTCTTCAGAAATAACGCAGCCAGCTGCAGACGAGCGGCGGGATTACGTAATGAAT
Organism: Bacillus sp. FSL K6-1012; assembly: GCF_037964915.1. Taxonomy (NCBI): domain Bacteria; kingdom Bacillati; phylum Bacillota; class Bacilli; order Caryophanales; family Bacillaceae; genus Bacillus; species Bacillus sp. FSL K6-1012. The sequence continues at coordinate 177,342 of NZ_CP150175.1, forward strand.
GAACTTATCAAGTATGGCCAATATGAATCGGAGGACGGACGAGAGCTGGACGAATTACCTTTACCGGATCTGGAGTGGCTACATATTAACGTTAAATGTAAGTTTGGCCGTGAAATGTCCTTCGAGGAGGGAGAGTGATGCTCGGCACGCTCCGCTCCTTAACATTCATAATCATGAACGCGGATTTAATAATGACTGAAATAGAGCAGCTGGAAGCAGCTGACGGGAGGTAACAGCATTGATCAGTTTTACAATTTACGGCGAGCCGGTAGCGCAAGGGAGACCGAGAGCCACTACGATTAATGGTATGACCAGGCTATATGATCCAAAGAAATCAAGAGACTTTAAGCAATATGTGAAGCTGGCCGCTTCAGATTATCGTCCAGCTAAATTGTTAGAAGGACCACTTGAATTATCTGTAAAGGTTTATAAATCCACTTTGAAAAGTTTCAGTAAGAAAAAAGCTGCAGAAGCAGAACAAGGGCTGTTGAGGCCGAGCAAAAAGCCAGATGTTGATAACTATATAAAGGGCATCAAGGACGGTTTAAATAAGGTCATCTGGCATGATGACAGCCAAATTGTTGACCTTCATGTCAGCAAGTTTTATAGCCAAAAACCAAGAATTGAAATAAAGGTAAAGCCACTATCACAAGAGGAGGAACAGTTATGTCTTTCGTTGATTTCAAAGGATTAGTAAAAAAGGTGAATCATAAACCAAAAGGTATCACTGAAGTTGTTGTAGAGGTTTCAACTAAAGAACTTGGAAACAACATTCAAAATTTAGCTGAAATGATTGATAGAGAAGTAGAAACACAACTTGAATCTGAAGTAATTCAATACACAGTAGAAATTAATACTAAAACAGATCGACCGATTACAAATTACACAGTGGATCAAAATGGCATCGTAAATGTCTCTGATCCAGAACCGGAACAACTTGAGGCGGATCTCGGACTTCCTAAAGAAAAGCCTAAAATCGAAGAAAAATCAATGGAAATTGAGCGAGAAATCGTTGATTCTTTCATCACTGAGGGTATGGCTCCCACTCTTGATGGATTCCCTGAAAATATTACTGAAATTGCGAAACGCCGGATTGAAGGTGAATCATACAGCAAACTGGCGAATGAGCTTGAAATGTCATCTGGTGTCATTGTGGACCTCATTAATGAGTACAGAAAAGAGGTTGCTCCGCTTGCTGTAGCCTGGTGGGATTGGAAGCAAGATCAAGAAGCTGAGGCTGAGCCAATGGAGAAAGATGCACCACCTGTCCCTCTCGATGAAAGTGAAGAAGCTGATACATCATCCAAGGATGAAAAAGAGGAAAACAACCAGGATGAGGGTGAACACGGAGCGGCTTAATGGGTAAAAGGCAGCGGTGTTGGTATTTGCTGTTTCGCATGGAGGATGGACGAGTAGTCCACCTCAATGAGCCTTTAAGAAAATACGAGCTGCTCCAGCGGCTTAAAAAATGGATGGAGGGTTATTGGTGGCCTCAAGGAGAGGGTATCTTATAAAACGTCTTACGGAAGATTTCAGGATGGTTCCAGGACACGGACCGGATCTTTCTAAGATGACAGATGAAGAACTTGAAAAACGATTGAGATTTTTAGAATCTGCTTTCAAGATGGCTTGGGAAGAAGATGAAGAGTACGAGGACGAGGATATATAAAAAACCGAAGCACAAGGCCCCGGTTTAGTTAATCTCGACAATTAATTATAACACGGGGAGTGCTGCAAAATGAACCGACCTATCGAACTTGAAAACTTACACCAACTTTCCGTTGGAGACTTGATTGAACGAAACAAAATAAAGTTAGTTATTCTTGACGGCAAGGATGGCTGTGCATATTTAGCAGATACACCTGAGTACGGCATTACAAATGTGCATACCAGAGACAATGAATATACAAGAATCCATTTTGACTATGGATTTAAGAAGTAAAGCGGAAGGGGACGCCCTCTGCTGTTATTGGGAGGAGCCAATATGAAAGATAAGATTAAGAGAATCAAAAATGAATGCAGACAGCATATGGGGCTATCTCTGGCTTCAACGGAGTGGCTGATTGAAACAGTTAAGCAACAACAGCTGGCCGTTATCGAGGAAAACAAACGGCAGGAAGAAATAGCAGTTAATCAGTTCAAGCAGGCACAGCAAGATATCAGGCGCTTGAGCGGGGAAAGTAGCAGATATAGAATGGCTTTACAGCAAATTATCAAGAATCTGCAATTCACAATAAGAGCTGCTAAAAATGAATTAGAAGGTGAGAATAGTTGATACGAATTTATGAAACAGGTGATTCGCAGTTTAATAACCTGGCTGCAGCCTGGTCTAAATTGACTCACCATGATAAAGACCTGTTTGAAGTTAGCACCATCATTTTGGCATCGGATCGCCAAGAGGAAGAGGTGGAAAAAGTAGCTGCGGCGTTGAAAGGATCACCATCATCGAGAACGGAAAAATTCACTTCTGTGATGCCTTGTATCATGGTTTGTTTGTTATCTGAAGTGTAAAAGTCACAATCTCATTACTTCTATTAGAAACCCCATAAAAAGGATATAATCAAACTTAAAAGAGAAAAAATGGGGGAGTTCAATTGAGCGAGAATGAGAAAAAGGATAAGTGGTATGGTAACGAAAATTTTTGGATGTGGGTAGGGGTAACAGCATGTGGTTTGGCACTTATAATTCCTTTTGCAATTTTATTATGCACAAATAAATTTTCTCTAAAAGGAATCAATAGTTTAGGGACGTTTGGAGACTTCTTTGGAGGTACCACAGTAGGATTGTTTAATCTATCTAGTATCCTTTTAGTCTTAACTGCTGTGATAATGCAAAGGAAAGAATTAGAACAAACTCGAAATGAGTTTGTCCAAACAAATAAAACACTAATTAAACAACAATTCGATAATACGTTTTTTAATATGATAAATCTTCATAATGAAATTGTTAGAACTTTAAATGAACACAACGTCTCAGGAAAAGAACTTCTTGGTAGAATTGAAAATGAAATCAGTTATTGGATTGAGGATAAAGATATAGACTCACTTGATGATGAGCGTGTAAAGGAAATTTTATTATCATATTATGAGCCTGCTTATAAGCAACATGAAAATATATTAGGTCACTATCTTCGTAACTTGTATAGAATAGTTAAGTTTATTCATGAATCTAGGTTGTCTGATGAAGAAAAAAAGAATTATATTGGTATTTTAAGAGCACAGCTTACTATAGATGAACTAGTAATTATCTTTTACAATTCTTTAAGTATCAGAGGAGAGAATTTTAAAAAGTTTATTGTGAAATATGACTTTTTTGATGATCATTTAAATGCAAAACCTATATATAACAGATGTAAAATTCTTTTAAAAAAATAACACATTACGGACACTAGTTTAAGCGATAGCTATAAATTAGGTGTCCGTTTCTATTTGAAAAAGGAGGTACTATGACTGCAGTAGAGCAATTGTCAATTTTGGCTGATGTTAATGAAAAAGAGGTTCGGAATATTGTCATTAAAGAACTGAAAACGTATAGATCACTAAAAATTCAAGCTGAAAATAGAAAAGAGCGAAAGGAAAAGGGAGTCATTGGGTTATTCCCGCAGCTGCGGAAAAGCACCGAATATAATGAGCTGAAGGTCAAGCAGATGGATAGGGCGCTAAAGCACTGCCTTGATCAAGATGAATACAGCATAATAGAAAAGAAATATTTGTCTCCAGAAAAAATAAAGGATCTTGAAATCATGATTGAACTGGGTATAAAAAGAGATAAGTTCTATCAGGTGAAAAGACAAGCTATATACAATATCGCAACAGCGCTCGGAATAATCTGAGCGCTGTTTTTTTATGTTTAATTGTAGTATAAATATGGAAAAGGGGGTGTGCGCTATGTTGATAAAATTTCTAAGGCCAGAACATGTATCAGCTTTTTTAGACGGTTCTCTTTTCTTTATGAATACTGGTTATTTTATAGATTTAGAAAAGAACGATACAAAAAATAAAGGAATTGGAGACCAATACGAAGGGGCCCACTTTAGGATACTGGATAATAAGAAAGATGTGTTGAGTATTGAAATTGATGGTAAGTACCACGAAATTCCCTATAATAGAGGGTTTGCGACTCGAAATAATACATCAGTACACCAATTACTTTTAAGTTGCTTTACATTTATCAAATTTAATTCTGAAAATTATTATCTAGATGGTTGTAAGGATGAAGAATATGTCTATAAACTCAAACCAACAGTAATAGAAGGATTGGAAAAAGAATTTGAAGGTCGTATACCGGTTTTAATTAATATTGAACTTTTCTTTAAACGATTTGAATCATTAGTAGAAAAAAATCATTTTAGAAGAGGATTGGTTCAATATTTTGATGAATACGCGAATTATCCATTATCGAAGGACCAACTAGAAAAAGATCCTATCTTGGCGCTCTTTTACAAAAGGAAATACTATGAACACCAAAAAGAATATAGAATCATTTTGGCGAATCCATTAGGGCTAGAAAGCAAAACAATTGAGCTAGGTGATTTAAGAGATTGTATTGTGCAATTTGAAAGTATTCAAGATCTAGAAAGAAGGATGATAGTCACAACAAAGCCTACCGAGGAGCATTCTGTTTAATGAGTGCTCTTTTTTGTTTGGCGATAAAAAACCGATAAATTGTCGACAAAAAGCCGACAAAATGGGGGATTAAATGGGTACTTTTTTCAATTGTGTTTTGTCATACGATAGAGACAAGAAAACGAACGTGAATAACAGTCCAAAAAGGAGATACCTACGGACGCTGATCTTTTGTACATGGGAATTTGTACAGCTGATTGGTGGCCGTTTTTTTTATGGCCAAACCAGGAGACGCACCTTTCCTTTATCAAGTGTGCACTCGGATGTATCGAATGACTATGAAGGTCGTTAGCTTCACGGGAGGAGCGGCTGGAGTCTATGCAGTATTGCGCGCGATAGTCACGGGGAACGCAAGCGGTGAGATCCCGCTTGCAAGGAAAGCCTTAAACAGGCTCGCGATTTTCTTTGCTTACCTCCTGGGGAAAATCGGCGGGCCACAGATAAATAAAAGCGATTAGCGTAAGGCGGTGTTAAATTATTCGTCTCCTCCTTGATCAGGTATACTTTCTAATAAATTTTGAATTGTATCGATTGCTTTTGTTTCTGGTGGTTCTGGTATGGCTTGTTTAACTTCCTCAGGAGCATTTGATGGAATGTGAAATTGAGTACCTTCATTCATTAGATTTCCTATAGTCTGTATTGACTTTCTCATGCTATTAATAGATTCTTCTGAGTAGTTACCGGAACCTTCTAGATTCTTTGTTTCAGCATCCAGGATTAATTTCAACCTTTTTTGTACGGCTTCCTTATACATCTTTTTTTGATCTAATTCTAGTTCCAAATGTTCCAGTTCTAGCTCCATTTTTCTTTGCGTTAAAGAAGCTTTTTGGTAGTTGAAGGCCAGCCTAATCAATTGTCCAAACAATAGCAGCGATTCTTTATTGAATAAGATATCAATCCATAGAGAACCGGTATCAAAATTTTGCAGCTGATATTTTGGACCATCACTGGTGTTTTCTTCTATCTTTAAACCGTTGTGCAAAGCTTTTTCGAGTTTATCGAAAAACTCTTTTAGGTCGCTTATTTCTTTGTATTGAGGTAATTTAACACTTAATACATTTTTTTCATTTTCAGGTATTGATATTGAAAGGATTTTTTGATAACCATTTATTTTCTCTTTAATTATAGATATAATCTTGTCAATTTCTTTATAATCTACTAGGTCTACTCTCATTACATCATTCTGGGACCTAAAGGTATAAATAGATTCATAACGTAATAATCTTTCTATATCTTCATCTAAAAAACCAAGTTTAGCCACTTCATTAATTGTATTAAATGTTTTTTGAAGTCCATAAACATAAGTTTGACTACTGTTTGATATAGACTTAGTTTCATATTTTATTTTGTCTTTATATTGACCCAATACAGCTCTTAATTCTCTTAATCTCAAAATTAAAGCCTCCTTTTTGTTTTCATGAAAATCTTACCATAAAAGAGAAAAAACAAGTGAAAAAAATGATTGTCAAACAAGTATTTGTTTTTTTACACAATCTAGAGCTCAAAAAGTTTAGCAAGATGAGGAAATTATAAAAACAAACTCAAACTCAATTATGAAATACGGAGGTGGGTGAGATGTAATGCCAAGACCACGTGATCCACGCAGAGATGAAGCTTTTCGTTTGTGGGAAGAGAGTGGCGGAAGCAAGAAGTTAAAAGACATTGCAGAGGAATTAGGCGTCACAAATAGCACTGTCCGCAAATGGAAAGCAAACGATAGATGGGAAGAAAAAATGAATGGGAGCGCTCCTAAATCAAAAGGGAGCGCTCCTTTTCGTCAAGGTGCTCCGAAAGGTAATCAAAACGCCAAAGGAAACAGGGGAGGAAAAGCGCCGCCTGGCAATCAAAACGCCAAAGGGAATAGAGGCGGCGCAGCTCCTAAAGGAAATAAAAACTCTGTGCGTACTGGTGAGTATGAATCAATCTTATTTGATTTCATGGATGATACAGAAAAAGAGCTGTTTGGCCAGATCGAAACAGACCCGCTCTATCAAATTGATCTAACAATAAGGGAGCTGAGCCTACGGGAGCGGCGGATGATGCAGAGAATAAGCCGCATAGAGAATGGCTTGAATGAAACGCAACGCCGCGTCCTTCAGCGATTACGAAAGGTAAAAGACATCGTTCCGACCAAGGACCAGAAAACCGGTTTAGTAAAGCACCAGGCACTTATGAATGAGCGCCTTGTCGTTACCGAAATTGAAGAGGTATCTGAGCCGAGTGTAGATAAGATTCTTCGTTTGGAAGAAGCGATGACCCGTGTCACTGATAAGCGGTTAAAAGCAATCCGCCAGAAATACGAAATGATTCGATCCATGGATGAACATGAATTAAAGCTGCGCGGCATTTATCTTACAAATGAGACCAAGCGGGCAGAACTTGAAAGGCTCACAGCCCGCCCGGTTGATAATTCAGTTCACATTACGATAAAGCGCAAGCGTAAGGATGAGGACAAATGATTGAAAAGGTTAAGCCAGTAAATCCACACTTTGAGGATTTTCTTTTTGATTGGAATCAAAAGTTTCAGTTTCTAGTCGGCGGTTATGGATCCTCGAAGAGTTATCATGTGGCGCTCAAGATTGTTCTTAAATTGCTTGAAGAGAAGCGGATCGTTCTTGTCGTGAGGGAAGTATACGACACGCATAGGGATTCAACCTTTTCCCTCTTTGATGAAATTATCAATGACCTTGAGATCGATCATATTGTCAGGTGTGTATCTTCACCGATGCAGATCCGCTTTCCAAACGGAGGCCGGATCATATTTAAAGGGCTGGATAAGCCGGCCAAGCTGAAATCGATCAATAACGTTTCTCTGATATGGATTGAGGAATGTTCTGAGGTGAAGTATGAGGGGTTCAAGGAGCTGCTTGGACGTCTGCGTCACCCGACATTGCCGCTTCATATGATTCTTTCAACAAACCCGGTCGGAGAAGATAACTGGACATATAAGCATTTCTTCAAAGATGACCGCCAAAAACGGTTTGTGCTCGATGATAAAGAGCTATACGAAAAGCGGACTGTCGTAATTAACGATACCTATTATCATCACTCAACAGCGGACGATAATCTATTTCTTCCGGAAAGCTATGTGAAGCAGCTTGATGAAATGAAAGAATACGATCCAGACCTTTACCGAATTGCGCGGAAAGGTCATTTTGGTGTGAATGGGGTTCGTGTGCTGCCGCAGTTTGAAGAACGGCCACATGAAGATGTTATGACAGCAATTGCTAATATTAACCGACCACTTAAACGAGTTGGCATGGACTTTGGTTTTGAGGAGTCGTATAACGCCGTTGTCCGGCTCGCTGTGGATCACGAAAAGAAATACCTCTATATCTATTGGGAGTATTACAAAAATGGAATGACGGACGACCAAACGGCCGAAGAACTCAGTGAATTTGCTGAGACTAAGGAATTAATTAAGGCTGATTCAGCGGAGCCCAAGACAATCCGCTATTTTCAGCAGCAAGGATTCAACATGGTGGGCGCCCACAAATATAAAGGATCTCGCCTGCAATATACAAAGAAGATCAAGCGGTTTAAGAAAATCATTTGTTCTGATCGATGTGAGAACACGATATACGAGCTGAAGCCGCTCACCTACGCAAAAGATAAGCTAGGACACATCATTGAGGACGAGTTCACCATAGACCCGCATACACTTTCAGCGATCTGGTACGCCCTTGATGATTACGAGGTAACCGATCTGAAAGAAGAATCAAAAGGAAGACCTAAACGGTCAAGACCAAGAAGCAGAGAGAGGGGGTAAGTGAATGGGTAAGTCTACAGTTAAAGCGCGAGTTTTTAAAGCGGCTCCACCTACTGACACGACAAAGCAGATTTATGAAGATGAATTTGCGGAAATGTACGGAGAGAATATCATACCCCCGCCGTATAACCTTAAAGAGCTTAAACACATCGCAGAGTATTCGACGATCTTACAACAGTGTGTGGATGCGTACAAGACCAATGTAGTGGGCTTCGGCTTCGAGATGAAATACTCCAAGGATATCAATTCTGATGAAGTGGATTCTGCAGAAAAAACGGCAGCGGATAAAGAATGGCAGCAACTCGAAGAATTCATCAAGTATATTCATTTTGATGAATCAGCTGAAACATTACTCGGCTTTAGCATAGAAGACCGGGAAAAGACCGGCAATGGATATATAGAAGTGATCCGAGACGGAGCCGGGAAACCGGCTGGCATTGAACATATGGCTTCTGAGTATGTCCGAGTTTGCTCATTATCAGAACCTATAGAGGTTCCATACAATTATTTTGAGTCAGGTAAATTAAAGAAGATCCAGCGCCAAAAACGCTTCCGGAAATATGTGCAGATCATCAATGGAAAAAGGGTGTTTTTCAAAGAATACGGAGATCCCCGAATCTTGAATTCTGAAACAGGAGAATATGATGAAAAGACTCCTTTTGAAAAGCAGGCCAATGAAGTTGTACATTTCAAAATAGGGAGCGGAGCATATGGGAAGCCGCGGTGGATTGGCCACATCGTCAATTTATACGGTGCTCGTAAGGCTGAAGAGTTGAACTTCATGTACTTCAAACAGGGCCGGCACGTTCCCGCTGCTATAACCATCGAAAACGGGATGTTATCCGAGGATTCATACACGCAGCTGCAGGACTATATGAACGGTCTTGAAGGTGTGGAAAACGCCCATAAATTTCTTTTGCTTGAAGCGGAAGGGATAGCCAAGGGCAAAAACATTCAAGGCGATGAGGAAATCACGCCGGTTAAAGTGGAAATCAAGTCACTGGCTGAAATCCTTCAGCAAGATGCTTTATTTCTAGAATATGACCAAAAGAGCAGGGACAAGCTCCGCTCAGCCTTTCGTCTGCCGCCGCTCTATACGGGCGAAGCCCAGGACTATAACAAGGCGACAGCTGACACTGCCAGAAAGATCACTGAGGAACAAGTATTTCAGCCGGAAAGAAAATTGATCACAGGTAAGCTGAACGCCTTATTTTTGAATGATCTTGAAATCCATAAGGTCGAGCTGCAGTTGAAAGGACCGGATTTCCGGGATCCTATTGAGATCGCAAAGGTTCTGACTCCATTTATTAATGCTGGCGCAGTCTCGCCAAATGATCTGCGTGATCTTGCTGGACGTATTCTTGGTAAGACGCTTGAAGAATGGCCAGAGGAAGAGTACAGCAGGCCGATAGGTAAAAATAATGCTGCGCCCGCTTCTGATCCATTGGCTGCGTTCTTTAAGTCTAAAAGCGGCACTCCTAATGTAATCGGCATACTAAAAGACATGCGGGATGTTCTGGAGGATCTAAAGCGATGAACAAAACGGATAAGCTGCTGGAGAGTTTAAATGTCTTTATTCAAAAAGCCGAGGAAGATGAGAAGAAAGATCTTATGGAGGCTATACCTGACTTCCCCGGCCTTTCTAAGATACCCGGCTTTGTAGAAGAATATGAAAAAGGCATCGCCAGATTGCTCAGACGCCAGCGTAAGAAGTTTTTAGAAGGTCTGAATGGTTTTATAGGCAAAGACTCAAAAGAGACGCTGGAAGCCCTTCTGGTGTTTTTTACGCAGAACCTATTTGCAGAAGATGACTTCGAGGAAGAATTTCAGGAGCTTACCGAGGGATTTCTGCAGCAGACCGTTGAAGAGCTGGCCGGAGTAATCATGGATTCATTGGATCCGGAAGTGCCGTTCAAAGCTTTATCTACCAGGGCAGCGGATTGGATCAAAGGTTGGTCCGAAAAGTTGGCCAAGATCATGAAGCTGAATACTCATGAAGTAGTGGAAAACGTACTGACAGATGCTATCGAGAACGGGGCCTCCATCCAGGACATTGAGTTGACTCTCAAAGACATGCCGCAATTTGATAGGGATCGGGCCCGGACAACGGCCATAACTGAAGTGCTTGCCGCTTCCTCTGCTGCGCAGCATGAATCTTATGCACAATCGCCGGCAGTAAAGAAAAAGAAATGGCGGCACAGCGGAGGGAAGAAGAACAATCCGCGTGAGAATCATATCGATCTTGACGGTACTGTCATAGGAGTAGATGAAGAATTTCAGATACCAGGGAGTAGCGAAACCTGTATGTTTCCGAGGGATCCTAAGCTATCGGCAGGAGAGCGGATTCACTGCCATTGTGTTCTATCGCCTGTGGTAGATAACGATATTTTAGGATTGTCAGCTGAAGAAAAAGAAAAAATTAGAGAGAAAATAGATATTATTTGAAACAGTTGTATTCCTCGCTCGTATAAGAATATAAGTTTTTTATTGGAAGGGGAAGCTGATGGTATTAACTAATGTTTGGAATTGGATACAAGAAAACGGTATTCTTGCTGCTGTCATAACTGGAGTAATAGCAATTCTATTTAATCAAAGGCAAAAAAATATTGATAGGTTTTATTCACAATCAGATGAAACCTTAGAAGTAATACTCGAACCTATGAATTACTTTTTGAAAGATATTAAAGAAACTGATAATGAAGACTCAAAATTAGATCTTATAGCAGATTTCTTTGAGAAGTACAATGGGAGGAAGGGCGAGTTATCAAAATTAAGAAATTTGGTATTGATAGATCAAATTACAGAGACAGAAGAATGCTTTAAAAAATACAGTAAAGATAAGAATGAGGAAAATAAAAAACAATTATTATTTAAAATGAGATTATTACAGCAAGAAGTTTTTAAAGAATATAAAAGTGTTTTTGTCTCTCTTAATAAAAATTATAATTGGTATAAAATAATTTTTAAAACCAATTATCTTTTAAGCGTTGTATTCATCTTAATTAGGTGGGTTAAAGAAACTCTTTCTTTTGTAGTTGGGGCTTCTGCTATTAGCTTATTAGTGATTTTACATGACAGGTATTTGGGAGAAGGTATCTTTAAAACTTGGTTAGTACCAAACCTGTATATTCTTACATCCTCAGCGGCTGCTTTATATATTTTTTGGATGTTCCATACCATGGTTTTAAAAGATACAATGCAAAGAAAAGATGAAATATCTCTAATACAAGAATGGTTAGAAAAAACGAAATTAGGAAAATGGATAAATGAAAATTTTTGGAAAAAAATAGAGAAGAGGATTGAAAGAAGGCGTGAGAGAAGGAATAGAAGACATCCTTAGTTCCAGTATTGAAGGATTTACTGAAAGGAGGTGAAATTATGCCAAGAGAATTGGTGAACGCAAAGATCACACACGTTTCTTATGTAGACAAGGCTGCTAATCAAAAGCAGTTCTTTTTTATGAAATCAGAAAAACAGCCGGACTTTCAAAAGGAAGTCAAGGTCCTTACGAAAGAAGCAGACGAGCAAAAACTTGTGTACGGTATCGTATATGAGCCTGATACAGTGGACGCCCACGGGGATTTCATGACAGCTGCAGAAATAGAAAAAGCCGCTCATGGATTTCTGAAAGATGCCCGTGAAATTGACAAGCAACATGATTTTCAGGGCGGCGTTGGCGCGGTGGTAGAGTCCTATGTCGCACCCGCTGACTTTGTAATTAATGGGGAACTCATCAAAAAGGGATCCTGGGTCCTTGTGACAAAGGCCTCCGAGGAAATATGGGAGGCAATCAAAAAAGGCGAGATCACCGGTTATTCTATGGCTGGCATCGCGGATATTGCAAAACAAGAAGAAAAGCCTGTTTCTCAAGAAAAACATGACGAGAAAGGGCTTTTTAATTTGCTCAAAAACTTTTTTGTTGGAAAACAACATCAATCATATGAAGAGCCAGTTGAAAAGGCAGGCCGTAAGTTCTCGGCTTCAAACCTACAAGAAATTAAAAGCGCTCATACCGCTCTCGGCAATTTGCTGAGTCAGGTAGAGACGGAAGGAGAGGAAGAAGAAATGAACGCAGAGGATGTAGCAAAATCCATCGAAGAAGCATTAGAGCCAATTAAGAAGCAGCTCGCAGAATTAGAAAAAGATGAGGATCTTAAAAAGAAAGATGAGAAAAAAGCAGAAGAGGAAAAAGAGGAAGAGAAGTTAAAAAAAGCTATTACTGATGCTGTTCAACCGCTTGCTGATCGTATTGAAGCGATTGAAAAAAGCCGCGGAATTTCTAAGCAAGATGAAACAACTTCCGAAACTGAAACACAAGTTAATAAATCAATCTGGTCAGGGCTCCTTTAAACCCTGACTCTTTTTATAAGGAGGAAATGAAGTGACAAACCAAGAGGCAATTAGAAAAGCAGAAATGACGCTGTCCAGTTTAAACACAGGCGGCTTAATGAACCCTACCCAAGCAGGTGCATTTATTCGCATGGTTCAAGATGCGCCAACTATTTTAAAGGATGCACGTGTCATTCCTATGGATCATGATACTCAGAAAATCGAAAAAATCGGGTTTGGCCAGCGTATTTTGCGGGCTGCACAAGAAGGAGTTGGGCTGACTAAGGATCAAAAGGCAGTTCCGTCAACCAGCACAGTTAACCTAAGCACAAAAGAAGTCATTGCAGAGGTTAACATTACCTATGACACACTTGAAAACAACATTGAAAAAGAAGGCCTGCAAAATACAATTATGCAAATTCTAGCGGAGCGGGCGGCAGTTGATATTGAGGAATTGATCGTTAATGGTGATAAAACTTCCTCTGATCCGTACCTTGCACAGCTGGATGGCCTTCGTAAACAAGCGATTTCTCATATCGTTGACGTAAATGGCGAAGAGCTAACAAGAGCAACCTTCAAGAAAGGTGTAAAAGCTGTGCCTTCTAAATATTTGCGGATTCCGCAGGATTTCCGTTTCTATACTTCACCGGGTCTTGAGGTCGAGTGGAAAGATCGTGTGGCTGATCGTCAAACAAATCTAGGGGATGCAGCTGTTCAAGGTGGCCTTTCTTCTGCTTTTGGTATTCCGGTTAAAGGGATTTCGAATATGCAGCCTTACACGATTGGTGAAGCGGATGCGACAACTGATGTTTCTGACATCATCCTAACCCATCCGAAAAATATCATTCTTGGTTTCTCTCGTAATATTAGAATCGAAGTTGATAAGGATATCCGCCGCCGTATGTTTGTTATCGTCCTGACAGCTAAGCTGGACAGCACATTCGAAGAGGAAGATGCTGTGGCTAAAATCGTGAAAGTGAAAGAGTAGGTGAATAAAAGATGGCCGACAAATATACAGCGGAGTTGATAGCAGGCCAGACATACGATGTTATGGGGTACGTCTTCCTGCTTAATCAAAAGCGCGAGGTGGAAAAGACCGTTTATTCTTATTTGAAGAATAATGACCAATTTGAATGTCATTTAATTAAAGAAGAGCCGAAAGAAACGGAAAAACCAAAAAGCGATGATGACACGGCATCAAAGAAGAAGTACACAGAAACAGAATTGAGGGGCATGAATAAAACTGAACAAGAAGCCATTGTTACTGATCTTGGCGGCAATCCGTCTGACTTCAAAAACGCAGACGAAAGAACTGCCTTCATCCTTAATCAGCAAGAAAACAGTGGGGAGTGAGCGGCGTGTTAATCACTCCTGCTGACCTTAAGAATTACACTGTTTTTGATTCTGTAAAGGATCGGTCTGATTCCCTTCTTACTCAGGACATCATAGAAGCTATAGCTGATATCACCTATCAAGTTGGCCATGATTTTTCTGGCCCAGAATACGATCCGCTTCCCGATACTGTTCGGCTCGCTTTATTGAAAATGGCGCAGTATTTCGCGTTAACAAATTCCGATGAGTCAATCACCAAAGGATATACAACCGAGAAGATCGGTGACTATTCATATTCTCTTGGAAACGGCAGCTCTATTCAAAAACCAGACGTCTACACACTCATTAAAGATTATGTGGTACCATCTGAGCCAAGTTTGGAAGGTACGGAAGTAAAAATGCGGATGAGGTCCATATGAGCTATCGATCTTTGTTAACTCATCGATGCGACGTTTATCACCTGCAGAATAAAGCAGAAAACAAAAAACAATCCTTTGGGGTGCCGGTTGAAAATGTTCAACCGGCTTTTTCATATCCTGAAGTTCCAGATATAGCGGGACAGCCGTGTTACTTCACAGAAAAGAACCAATCCATTGTGCAGCAGGAACCGAACACGGCCATATATCAATCATTTCTGGTCCATTTCCCAGCTTCTGTAGATATTCGATTGAACGACAGGATTATTTGGGAAGGTACAGCTTATAAATTGCAGAAGCCGCGGAAGATCAAGAATCATCATTGGGAAGTGACGGCAGTCCGGGAGGTGGAATACTTGTGAAGATAAAGGGCCTTGATCAGTTCATACAATCATTAAACCGGGCCTCTCGAGGAGGGCTACAAAGGAAATATGAGCAGTGGCTTGAAGCTATGGGTTTTGAGTTCCTAGACATCATCCAGGATGAAGTTATTAGAACGAAGACGGTAGACATACGCCGCTTGCTCAATTCCTTTCAGAAAGGTGACCAGGATAATATCTTTTCAATGGCATCAGGCAGCTTAAAACTGGATGTCGGAACAAATCTGGAATACGCCTCATACGTGAATGACGGGCACTTTACAATTGATCCATCTAAAAATCAGGATAGACGGTGGATCCCCGGCCGCTGGAAGGGTGAACGGTTCGAATATGATCCCGCTGCCAAAACCGGAATGCTGCTGAAATTTCAATGGGTGGACGGGTCCGGCTTTTGGGATAATGCTATGGCCATCTTTGAACTAATGTTTGAGAGAAGTCTTGAGCGGAAGCTGCAGCAGTGGATCGATGAAGAATTTTAAGGCGGTGCTGCCATGAATCAAGAAGTGGGCTCAATTATGGGCTACCTATACAAACTGTATCCTGTGCAAGTGTATGAAAAAGAAATACCGCAGGACTTTGTTGTCCCATCTCTTTACATTCCACCGGCTTCCACAGTCGATGGGGTGGACACAGTATCTACGTTTCAAAAATCCTATGTTTTAAACGTGAAACTCTTTCACAAAAACGCGCAGGAGGCTCATAACGAAGCGGAAAGGATTGCGGATACACTTAGAAGTAAGAGAGGATTAATTCCGCTCATACGGGAATCTGGTGAAGATACGGGGGATTTTATTCGCTTATCACGTATAGAAACCCGAATCTCAGATGATTATGCGAGCATTGTTCTAAATTGGACGAGTCGCTATTGGTATGAACGAGAACAGCATCCTTCTCTTGAAAACTTTGATTTTACAAGCGGGGTGAAATGATGGCCACTAAAAAAGAGAAAGCGGAAAACGCTTTTTATATTAAGGATTTGCGAGAGCACAGTCGAGAGCTCTTTGGGGTGAAGCCCGAGGTGTTTGACGGTGCTCTTTTTCATGCAGAAAAAAACAGCATCACTAAATCAGAAGCGAAGAAGCTGATCACTCAGTTTCTTCAGAAGGAGGTCAAATAGATGAACGGCGGAACATTTACAGTCGGCAAGGAAAAAGAGCGTGTCGGTATTTATTTTAACTTTAAAACGACCGCAGAGGATCGGGTATCAGTAGGCGAACGCGGAACAGTTGCACTGCCGATAGCGTCCAGCTGGGGAGAGGTTAAAAAATTCATTTCTATCTCTTCCATCGAGGACTTGAATAAAAAAGTGGGGCTTAACATCGATGATCCATCACTTTTGCTTTTGCGTGAGGCAATGAAGAAGGCGAGTACAGTCTTGCTTTACCGTTTGACGGAGGGGCTGCGTGCTCAAGCAGATATTAGCGAAGGCGTAAAGGCAACCGCTCTTTATGGCGGGACTAAAGGAAATGACATCATTATCAGAATTACAGAAAACGTTATTGATTCTTCAAAAGTGGATGTCACAACCTATCTTGATCAGTCAGAAGTCGATAAGCAAACAGTATCGAAAGCTGAGGAGCTGAAAGCAAATAAGTTTGTCGAGTTCACAGGCAAAGGGGATCTAACAGTTTCGATTCCACTAACAGGCACAGCTCCGGAGGACGTCAGCGGGGATCTTCCGGCATCTTCCGGAATCCGCTTGTCCGGTGGAACAGACAAGACACCGACAAATGCTGATTACACAGCTTTCTTGGAAGCGGCTGAAACTGAATACTTTGACACAATCGCGCTGCCTGTTGAGGATAACGAGCAATTGAAAGCGACGTTTGTCGCATTCATCAAGCGGCTGAGAGACAATCAAGGCTTAAAGGTTCAAGGTGTACTCTCTAATTACAAAGGTGATCACGAAGGCATTATCAATGTCACAGGTGGGGTTCTGCTTGAAGATGGAACAGAGATCACTCCGGAAAAAGCCACTGCTTGGGTAGCCGGCGCCAGTGCGGGTGCTACGTTCAATCAGTCGCTTACGTTTGTAGAGTATGCAGGAGCGGTGGACGTCCTTACACGATTGGATAATGACCAGGTAATTCAGCGGCTGGCGAATGGGGAATTCCTGTTTACTTATGATTCTCGAGACAAATCTGTTTCAGTTGAAAAGGATATTAACTCACTCACAAGCCTAACAGCAGAGAAAAATAAGATGTTCCAAAAGAACAAAATTGTCCGTGTGCTGGATGCAATCAATAATGATCTGACATCTCAATTGAAAGCACTGATTAAGTCACGTAAAGCGAGCGGCAGCGATGTTCCTGCTACAAATGACGGCCTTCAATTCGTGAAAACATTGATTACTCAATACTTGAGTGTTCTTCAAGATAACGGGGGCATCACCAATTTTGATTCAGAGAATGACATCACAATTGCTCTCAATAGTGATCGTGACGGTTTCCTGATTGATCTTGCTGTGCAGCCAGTTGATGCAGCTGAGAAATTCTACTTTAACGTGGAGGTGAAGTAAGGTGGCTTTTAAAGCGCAGAATACGATATCTGGTAAAGAGGGACGCCTTTTCTTGGACGGTGAGGAACTGGCGTTTATCAAAACATTTGAAGCGAATGTGGAGAAAAATAAATCGGAAGTCAACGTTATGGGGCGTCGCATGACCGGTCATAAAACGACAGGCGCAAACGGAACAGGCACAGCGACATTCTATAAAGTCACGTCCCGCTTTGTGCAGCTGATGCTGAACTATGTGAAGAAAGGCGAAGATCCTTATTTCACGCTTCAAGCGGTTTTAGACGATGCGTCTTCCGGCCGTGGAACTGAGCGTGTCACGCTGTATGATGTGAATTTTGACTCTGCGAAAATTGCAGGGCTTGACGTTGATTCTGAGGCATTAGAGGAAGAGGTACCGTTTACCTTTGAGGACTTTGATCTTCCTGAAAAGCTGAAGGACACATTTTAATAATCAATTGTAATGCATTTCATGAAATGCATTACAATTCTTATTGAAAAATTCTAGAACAACAATTCCAAGGAAAAGTAGTAGAACCTAGAGAAAACTAGTAGAATCTGGGGGAGAGTAGTGGAATCTTAGGAAATTCTAGAGAATCTAGTACATTACCACTTGATAACTCTGATTGTTAGCATTAATATTGATGTTAACAAGTTAACTTTAGTACTAACTTTAGTATTAGTATCAATGTTAGTACCAATATTAAAGGCATTAAGGTATTCATGAATACCGATGTAATGCATTTCGTCATTCTTGATTTTCTATGTATTTCTTTCACGAGAAATGCATAAAATAAAAAAATACCGGAGTGCTCCAACACTCCGGCCTGTACACAAGCTGTCCTTAGGGGGCTTGCTCGCATATTTTTCATGATAGACTTATCCCTTCAAGTTTCCACGCTCAAGGGAGGTCTATTTTTTATTTTTATAAGTCAACAAGGCAACAATTAAAGAACCCAAACCAATTAATGATGATTGGAAAGCAATCAATACCATTAGAGCTTGGTAAGCTTCAGTTGACATTCTATCACCCCCTTTCTAAAGGGGATGCAAGACCTCCCATACGACGCTTTATGTACGATTTTCATTATACTGGTAAGCACATCTTTTTGTAAAATTCCACCCTTGTGAATTTTATTCAAAAAGCATGTGCTTTTTTTATTGCCTAATACATCAAAACAAAAAGGAGCTAATAAAACATGAGCGAAAAACAAAATGAAAAAGTATATGATCTTTCATTCTTTATGCCAGGACAAACAATCGAAGCGGAAGAGGTAGAAGTTCCGATTTCTAAACGATTCGTAGACAAAGCAGGCAAGGTTATTCCTTTTGTGTTCAAAGCCATTACTACGGAACGTATTGACGAGCTGGAGAAAGAAAATACCACTTACAAAAATGTAAAAGGCCGCGGCCGCGTGAAAGAGTTGGACAGCCAACGCTTCTATGCTCGTATTGCCGTTGAATCGACTGTTTATCCAAACTTTAAATCTAAAGAGCTGCGTGAAGCTTACAAAACAGAGGATCCGGTGGAAGTTGCAAAGCGTGTTCTTTCTGTTGGTGGTGAGTATGCGAACTGGCTAAATAAAGCAATTGAAATCAACGGGTTTGAAGACGATCCAGAAGATCTCGAAGAAGCAGCAAAAAACTAATAGAGGGCGGGGATAAAGAGACCGTCTATCTTTATTACGCTATGCATGAGCTCAAATATTCCCCGTCTGAATTACGTGAGTTATATGAGGCGCCGAGAGAATTCAAGGCGCTTCTATATGGGTTAATCAGTTACAAGCTCGAGCTGTTAGAAAAGGAAGCGAAGAAGGGAGGTAATTAACTATGGCTAAACTAACAGCTACATTTGATTTACATGATAAGATTTCCCGCAAGCTTCGAATGATACAAGGAAATGCAGAAAGACTTCAGAGGGCCGCTAATGGCCCTCTTATTTTTGATGCTGAAGATCGAACTGAGCGGGTTATGAGACGGATTGACAGATCAGCAAGCCGCTTGACGGGACGGTCCCGATCGCTTGAAGTCGGTTTAGATGATCGGGTTACGAATGGTTTACATTCTATACGCCAACAAACAGAGGATCTTACTGAAGGCAGCCATGAGGTGACAGTTTCCGTTAATGATCAGGCTACACCGCGTTTCCGCTTAATTCGAGGAGGCCTTTCAGATTTGAACCGCTCACACGCTGAACCTACTGTTTCAGTCCGTGATCATGCATCAAGTGAATTAGACGAGATTCGCCGCCATGTGTCCGATGTAGACGGCGAACATGCTGAGCCTACTGTTTCTATTAAGGACAAGGCTTCAGCGGTTCTGGATGCAATTGAAGCAAAATTAGACGGTCTGAAAAACGCTGCTGTCACCCTGGCAGTTGGCGGCGGACTGTCGGCTGGTGCAATTATGGGCAGCGGGAAAAGCGCCATGTCCCAAGACGCCTATGTTTCAGCGACTTCGAATGTCAGCAAAAAAGACGCTGCTAGAATGACAGATCAGATCTATTATGACAATAAAGCGGGAGGATCCCGGGAAGAAGTCAGCTTATCTCTGAGAACCTTGTCACAACAGACTGGAGCATCTAAAAAAGCCTTGGCTGAATTGACTGAGTCTTCTAGCAAGATCGCACAGCTCATGAATGCTGATCAGGCGGAAGTGGACCGGGCCTTTAGCTCAATGTATAACAACTTGAAAATGTCTGGGAAAGACAGCGGAGATTTAATCGCTTATGTGTACCGGAACGCCGGTGATCAGGCTGACGATTTGCTGGACACGATGAATGAATACAGTTCCACCTTTAAGGACATGAAGCTTACAGGCGGCCAGATCGCTAATGCCATGATTAAAGGGACAAAGGGCGGGGCTAGGAACTTTGACAACCTCGCTGACAGTATGCGTGAATTTAACATCCGCCGTACTGAAATGTCTGATAGTCAAGTGGACGCGTTTAATTCGCTATTCGGTGCCAAAGAAACAGAGAAGATGTTCAAAGGGTTTAAAGACGGCTCAATTAGTGGTCAAGAAAGCTTATTTAAGGTAGCTGACGCCCTATCAAAAGTCAAAGACAAGACTAAGCGGGCATCTATCGCCACAGAGCTAATAGGAACGCAATATGAAGATCTGAAGCAGCCGATTTTAGATATGGCTGAAGGCATTGGCACAAGTGCAAAAACAAGCGGTGAACTGGAACGCAGCTTTTCTAAGCTTAGGGATAATAACCCGATGACACCGATTAATGACGCCATGCGGGATTTTGAAAGCATATCTAAGGATATGGGAACCTCACTGCTTACCGGTTTAGGCCCAGCCTTTGACAAGATCGACTCGTTCCTAAACAGCAAGGAAGGTCAAGAAAAACTCAAAGAGATCAAAAAAGATATTACTGATCTTGGCGAGGCGATAGGTGACAAGCTGAATGTGGCCATTGAGTGGACGGTGAATCATTGGGACGACTTAAAAACAGCCTTTAAAGTTGTAATCCCGTCTTTAATTGGATTGATTGCATATTTGAAGATCCTTCGCCCGCTCTTAAAAGGAATTGGGACTGTCGGAAGTGACGCAGCGGGAGTGATTCGAAGGTTAATTCCGAACCGGACACCGGATGCTGATCCTAACACACGAAGCGGCAGTAGAAATGGAAGGGCTGCTCGTAATGCCAGTACAAGAGGCGGAGGATCCAGATCTTCCTCAGGTCCGACAAGTTTACCACGTAGCGGCGGCTTAACGTGTTGCTGTTGTGGTGGAGGTGCCGGGAATGGTCGTAGTCGAAGAGGAAGAGGTTCTTCAGGGCGGCGCGGGAATCCAACCAGTGTGAACCCTTCTAATAGATCTATTACTGTGTCATCCGAACAGCTAGAAAGAAGGCGTTCAGGAAGAACAGCAACTGATCCTGTTAGAAGCGCAGGTTCGAGAGCTTCAGTAAACACCACCAGATCAGAACTTAGTGCAGCAGGCCGAGCGACAGGCGGAGCCTCGAAGTTCGGGAGAGTTTTAAGTCCTCTGAAAAGTGTCGGCAAATTCGCGAAAGGTATCCCTCTTTTGGGAACTGCATTAGCGGCAACCGATTTGCTCGGGATGAACAAAGAAAATGCAGGTGAGAAAGTTGGTTCTTTCGCCGGGAATCTTGGCGGAGCTGCTGCAGGTGGAGCCGCAGGAGCAGCCATTGGTTCTGTTGTCCCTGTTGTCGGCACTGCGGTTGGCGGAGTTGTCGGTAGTATCGCAGGCGGTATAGGGGGTTCTGATTTAGGATCCTCTATTGGCAAATGGTTTGATGATGGCGGCGCTTCAAAAGCATGGGATGGAATTGTAGACGGTGCAGGAAATGCCGTCGATTGGATCGAGGATACTTGGTCTGATTTTTCGGATTGGTTTATGGATAATGTCTGGACCCCTGTTAGTGATTGGGCTGGAGATAAGATTGATAAGATCACTGACAAATTCGAGGATGCTAAGAAATGGCTAACTGATACTTGGAATGACGTATCATCCTGGTTTGTGGATAACGTGTGGACACCTATTTATAACACGGCAGTTCCAATTATAAATTTAGTAGTAGGTGCTTTTTTATTTGCGTGGGATGGTATCAAGGCTCTCTGGAAGATTGTTTCAACTTGGTTCATGGATAATGTCTGGAATCCAATTAGTAATGCAGTTGCAACTGTTGCCGGCTGGATACAAGCACATATTGATTATGCGCGAATCTGGATCCAATTAAAATGGCTTCAGGTGGCAACTTGGTTTTATGACAACGTCTGGAACCCAATCAGTACAGCAGTTAGTAACGTAGCAAATTGGATTTGGACGAAGATCAACGAAGCATGGACTTTTATTTCAGATTTATGGTCTACAGTTTCAACTTGGTTCATGGATAATGTTTGGACTCCGGTAAGTGATGCTGTTACTAATGCAGCAAGCTGGATATGGACAAAGCTTAACGAAGCATGGACGTGGATATCTGACAAGTGGAGTGCAGTTTCAGCTTGGTTTAGTGAAAATGTATGGAATCCAATTGTTTCAAAGGTAGAAGATGCGAAGAAATCAATTTCGGAGAAATTTGAGTCAGCTAAAAAAGCTGTTAAAGATGCCTGGAATGGTATTTCTGATTGGTTTAGTGAAAATGTAGGAGAACCCCTTGGAAAGATAGCTGACGGAATTAAGGAGAAATTTGAAGATACCTTCTGGTGGGTCATTAAGCTAAAAGGGTTAGCTGACGCCGGAGGGGAGATCATAGGCAATATCATAGGGAGAGGTGAGGAAGCTACTGGAATGACACCAAAGAAATCCGGTAAGTCTTCATCTAGTAAAAATACTAGCGGTGGCGGAGGAATTTCTAGTCTTGTTCAGTCGCAGTCATCAGCGCCTCCAAGTATTTTCCCTAAACAAAAGAGCGTTCTTGAAAGGAATGCGACGGGTGGCTATATTACGAAACCGACCATTTCATGGATTGGCGAAGCGGGTAAAGAGTTTGTGATCCCTGTTGATAACAACAAGGGCCGCGGTAAAATGCTTCTTTCTCAGGCTGCTTCTAAACTAGGAATGAGTGTTGTTGACGACATGGCTTCTGCTTCATCTGCAGGTGGAGAAGCTGCTGTATCTCCATTAGCCGGTGGATCAACAGTTTCCGCTACAGTATCTCCTACCGTTGACACATCGAGCCTTAATGAACAGGCTGCTTCTTTCGGTCAACAGTTCACGCAGGGCTTTGATCAAGGTATTGGCGATAATGTCGTTTCAATGGAGGCTTGGAAACAGAAAAACGTTGGCCAGCCTATGAAAAATTTGATCACCTACTCTCCGAATTACGGAAAACAGGTGATCAATGGTTATGCCAATGGTCAGAATGGCACAGCAACCGGAACAGATGGCTTCCTGCAGACGAAAGTCAAAACACCATTCCAGAACACTGTGAATAAATCCTCTTCATGGGGAACCGGTACAATCAAAGGGTTTGCTTCCGGTCAAAATAGTTCACAAACTGGCACTGATCAGTACGTTAATACTCATGTTAATAAGCCGTTTTTGCGATCTAAAGAATCATCAAACGGCTGGGGTAGCGGCATGATCGGGAATTTTGTTTCAGGTATGACTTCAAAGGCAAGTGAAGTCCATGAAGCCGCCAAGGAGCTGGCGAAAAAAGTTGAGAAGGCATTCCGTGAAGAGTTAGACATTCATTCTCCTTCTCGTGTCATGATGAGCTTGGGGCGTTTCGCATCTGTTGGTGTTGTAAAAGGTCTGGATTCTGTCGATGTGAAAAAATACGCTGAGAAGCAAGCCGGTTCACTGGCAGCTGCTTATTCCGGAATGGGTGCAATGGGCGGAAATGTGAAACAGTGGCTCGTGGCTGCGATGATGGCCACAAAGACACCGTTAAACTGGCTTCCAGGGTTAATGACAATTGCAAAGTATGAATCTGGTGGAAATCCAAACTCTATTAACCTGTGGGATAGTAACGCGAAGGCAGGCAATCCATCCCAAGGGCTCATGCAGACAATACCGACCACCTTTAATGCACATAAAGCGCCGGGCATGGGTAACATCAGAAATCCAATTCACAACGCTGCTGCCGCGATCGGCTACATTAAAAGCAGATACAGCTCAATTGACAATGTGCCTGGCATTAAAAGCTTGAGACATGGCGGTCCGTATGTTGGTTATGCTAACGGCGGCCTGATCACAAAAGAACAAATTGCTCGTGTCGGGGAAGGAAATAAACGTGAATGGATCATTCCGGAAGAACGGGGGATCCGCGGGCGCTATTTGTTAGCTCAAGCAGCTAAGGCGCTCGGCATGGAAGTCACAGACCCGGCTCAAACCGGTCAAACTGAACTACCATCAGGCCAAGTCACAGCTGCTACCGCAGGAAGCAATCAAACAACTGTGACAGCTGCAGGCGGTAAAGAGGTTGTCATTCAGTTTAATGGTGATCAGCATTTTTATAATGATCAAGACGTGAACAGCTTTGTCTCTAAAATTAAGCAGGCCCTTATCGATGAACTTGAACAAGATATCAACATTGGAACGAAGGGAGTCGTTGCGTTTGACTAGATCCGTTTATGAATTTTGGATTTCACAAGGGAAGGACAAGCTGCGGCTTCCTGTCCTTCCTGAACAAATTGATATATCCAACACAATTCAAAATGAATCAGTAAAAGTGGCCAGTTTTGGGGAGATCACTTTTATAGATAAACCGGGAGCGAAAGAGATTTCGTTCTCTTCTTTTTTTCCGAAGAAACACAGCCCGCTTGCTGAGTATAAGGGATTTCCTTCTCCTGAAAATGCTATCGCTAAGATTGAGAAATGGGCGAAAGCAAAAAAGCCAGTTCAATTTTTGATTACTGGCACGAAAATAAATTTCACCTGCAGCATTGAGGGTTTTTCTTATAGTGAGGGACAAAAAGACATAGGTGATCGTGACTTTGAAATAAAGCTGAAGGAATACAAAACCGCTTCGCCGCGGAAGATCAAGCAGAAGAAAAAGACGAAGATGAAACGGCCATCTAAATCAGCTCCTAAAACATACACCGTTAAGAAAGGCGATACACTGTGGGACCTTGCCGGCAAGTTTTATGGAGACAGTACAAAATGGCGCAAGATCTGGAACGTAAATAAAAAGGCTATGATTAAGCGTAGCAGACGGAATATTAGACAGCCAGGACACTGGATCTTTCCTGGTCAAAAATTAAAGATACCGCAATAAGCAGGTGATGACATGATAGAACTTTTCGTCATTAAAGAAACGGAATGGCTTGAGCTGGTAACTGAAAGTGTTTCACTCGAGGGACAACGGTATCAGGCGCCGCGATCGATCACAGCAAAGATCGTAACGAAACAAGGAACCCATTCATATTACAGTGTATCTGAAGGGGATACGGTTCTGTTTAAGTGGAAGGGCAAAGAACTGTTCCGGGGCATTGTGTTTTCTCGCAATCCGGAAGAACACGGGCTGACCTTTACGGCTTATGATATGCTGCAATATCTGGTCAAAAACAAGGATGTTTATGTGTTCTCTAATAAGCGTGCAGATGAGATCATAAAACGCCTGGCAAGAGACTTTCAGATTCCCACGACGTCCATTGCAAACACAGGTCATACAATTAAATCACTTGTGTTCAAAGACGATACGAGCCTTTATGACATGATTCTGAAAGCCTTGAAACAAACGAAAAGCCAAACCGGAAGGAATTATCAATTATATTCTGCGAAGGGGAAGCTTGGCCTTCGCGCTTGGCCTGATCCGTCAGAAGTATGGGTGCTGGAGACGGGTGTGAACATCACCGGATATCAATACAGCACTTCAATTAATGACACGGCCACAAAAGTAAAGCTGCGGCGTCAAAAAGACAATAAAACATACACAGCCACCGCAAGCGACAGCTCAGGCATCAGTAAATATGGTGTGCTTCAGTATGTCGAAACGGTTTCTGATAACATTAACCAGGCGCAGCTTCAGGAGCGTGCGAAAGTCAAACAGGCACAGAAAAAGGGTGTAAAAAAAGAACTCAAAAGTATTCAAGCGATTGGTATTTCGGATCTTCAGAGCGGATTGCCCGTCTATATCTTAATTCCGGAAGTCGGGGTTAAGAAGACATACTGGATCGATACAGACAAACACGAATTTAAAGGATCCACGCACACGATGACCATTGATGTTGTGGAGAAAAACTCTATTCCTGATGGTGTTTCCTCATGAGACTAAGTGAAGCGATCAAGCATTTGGCTGTCGGTGCCGTTGGTTCAGAGTCGCCGGTGGATATTCTGCCGGCTGAAGTGGTTTCCGTTTCTCCTGTTGAAATTAAACTTAATGAAAATGAAAAGCTAATTATTCCGTCTGATTTGATTATTATTCCTAAGCGGCTGCGCGCTGGAGGAGATGAAGAACTAAAGATGGGCGAGAATGTGATGGTTGTCTCCTTAAAAGGCGGTCAATCATTTTTTATTCTCGATAAAATTTAATGATAGTAATCCTGAAAAAATAAATAATTGTATAGACCTAATCTATGCTTTAGAATAACTATAATATTTTGAAAATTTTATCCGAGGTGGGTTATGAAAACTATTGGTCTAATTGGTGGAATGAGTTGGGAATCTTCAGCTGAGTATTATCGAATTATCAATGAAGAAATAAAAAAGAAGTTAGGAGGGCTTCACTCGGCAAAATGCCTTTTATACAGTGTTGATTTTAAGGAAATTGAACATTATCAATCCTTAGGGGCTTGGGATAAAGCAGGTGAAGCTTTAGGGGAAGTTGCAAAATCATTAGAAAAAGCAGGTGCAGATTTTATTGTAATATGTACAAATACTATGCATAAAGTTCTTGGATATATCCAAGAAATGATCACTATACCTATTTTGCATATTGCTGATGCAACTGCAGAACAAATTATTAGACAAGACATTCGCTCAGTAGGATTGCTTGGTACTAAATATACGATGGAACAAGATTTTTATAAATCACGTATTGCGTCTCATGATATTAATGTCATTGTTCCTAATGATGATGAAAGGGAATTAATAAATAATATTATTTATCAAGAACTATGTCTAGGTGAAATTAAACAGTCTTCCAAAAATATTTATAAGAAGATCATAAATAATTTGGTGGATAGAGGAGCAGAAGGAATCATTCTTGGATGCACTGAAATTGGACTATTAGTAAAGGTAGAGGATTCAGAAGTGCCATTATTTGATACAACTTTAATCCATGCTCAAAAAGCAGTAAATAAATCCCTTTCGATTTCTTCTTAGAATGATTACTTCTTATATTTTAAAACCGCTCTTTAGGAGCGGTTTTTATTATGGTTCATTCAATCAATAAATGGAAGAACGTTATAGGAGTGTTTTTTTCATGACCCTTTCCCCAGAAATTGAATTTGAAGATATTGAAGATGACAGCGAAGTCATAGAGACCTCGCAAACGTACAAAATAGATTTTGAAAATGGCCGTATCACAAATGAAATCATCACAGGCCTTGAAGCGATCAAGCAGTTTGTATATTTATCCCTTCATACTGAGCGATACGCCTATTCTGTTTTCAGTCATGACATTGGAAATGAGCTTCAAGACGTCCTGGCAGATAATGAAACAACAGACGCATATAAGAAAATGGAGATTCCGCGGCTGATAGAGGAAGCACTGATCTATGACGATCGTGTTTCCTCTGTGTCAGATTTTGAAATAGAAAAACAAGGCGATTCGTTCCATGTTTCCTTTGCAGTCGAAACTGACGAGGGAACACTGGAGATCGAGGAGGTGCTTGGTGAGGATGTTTGAAGATCAAACCTTTGAAGAAATTTTGGACCGTATGCTGAACAGCATTTCCGCGGACATCGATACAAGGGAAGGCAGCGTTATCTATAACGCCTTAGCTCCTGCAGCTGCAGAATTGGCCAAGTCTTATATTTGGCTCGATACTGTGCTGGAACTTGTCTTCTCGGACACAGCACAAGGTGAATTCTTAGATCGTCGGGCTACAGAAGCCGGCATCGAGCGAACGGCTGCCACAAAAGCAGTCAGGGCGGCGGAGTTTACTGAAGGTGTAACCATTCCAGTGGGTGCCCGCTTTTT
The DNA here is from genome assembly GCF_037964915.1 of Bacillus sp. FSL K6-1012. Classification (NCBI taxonomy): domain Bacteria; kingdom Bacillati; phylum Bacillota; class Bacilli; order Caryophanales; family Bacillaceae; genus Bacillus; species Bacillus sp. FSL K6-1012. The sequence continues at coordinate 205,269 of NZ_CP150175.1, forward strand.
TGTCGAAAACCTCTACTTTCAATACACAGCAGACGGGACGTTGGAATGCGAAACAGCCGGAGACGCAGGGAACGCAAACATATCCGGCCAGAATCTATTGTCACTAGACACTATACCTGGACTTCAAAAGGCTATTGTGAAAGAAATCCTAATTCCTGGACGTGATAAAGAGGGTGATGACAGTTTAAGGGCTAGATATTTTACCCGCGTTCGCCGAGAAGCTGTCAGTGCAAATAAAGAGCATTATAAACAATGGGCGGAAGAAGTTGACGGAGTCGGAAAGGCAAAAATCTTTCCGCTTTGGAACGGGGACGGCACAGTCAAAATTGTTGTGACCAATGCTAACTTGGAACCTGCTTCCGATATATTGATTTCTAAGGTTAAAAACTATATTGATCCTGAACCAGGACAAGGCGAGGGACAGGCGCCGATTGGCGCCTTTGTCACAGTGGAGAGTGCGGTTTGGAAAGAGATTGAGATATCAGCTGAGGTGCTTCCCGAGGTCAACAGTTCTATTGATCAGGTGAAGAAAGAAATCGAATCAGGAGTTCTAAATCTCTTTAAAAAGATGGCGTTCGAAGACAATGTCATCCGCTTATCGCAGATCAATAATATTGTCTATAATTCACCCTCAGTAAGTGATTATGCAGATATTAAAATCAACGGCGTGGCCGAAAATTTGATTCTTAGTGACGTAGAAATTCCTAAGCTTGGGAAGGTGACAATCATTGAGCAAACTCGATGAAATGACCGCTTACTTGCCGCCGTTCCTTACCAAGTTGAAGGAAATGGCCGAACTCCTTCACGCTGAAGCTCCGGAATTTGAGAAGCAAAATAACAGCATCTTTGATCTAACAGATCAGCTGTTTGTTACAACAGCAACCTGGGGGCTTGAACGATGGGAAAAGATATTGAACGTGCCTCGAGAGTCCGGTGATACGTATGAAATCCGAAGGCTGCGACTAATCTCTAAAATGTCCAATATACCGCCGGCAACATATAAAGCCATTGAACAGGCATTGAACCGGTTCTTAAAGAATCCGTCCGCTCAGGTCCGGCTGCTTCCCGGAGAGTACCGTTTTAACGTGGATATTGATATAGATGATATGCAGCACATGAGCGAGCTCATAGAAACTTTGGAGAATATGAAGCCGGCCCACTTAGCATATACTCTGCGAGCTGCTTTGAATGAGCCGCTGCAGATAAAAGATACTGTCATTCTGAATAACAGAAGATATCGAAAGGTAAGTGAGTTAAAGGTGGGTTACTCCGTCACGCTCAATAATAACGAGGTGGTTTTAACATGATTTCACAAGTCTATAGAGAGCGTACAGCTGCAGATCTAAAAAGTAGAATATCAAAAGTGCTGCTGAATGGGAATGAAACAGAAATTGTGGAACTCACCATTCAGGGGGCGGTTGTCACGGTACTTACTCACCGGGAAGAAGATATCAAACACATTGAGAGTGTGCAGATTCTTGATGAACAAAACAACGTGATTACGGAAAGAACAACAGATTTAGACGTCAGTAATAACAGAACGTTGGATTTCAGATTTACTTTTGAGGTGGTGTAACAAATGGCATATGAATCAAAAACAGACTGGCTTCCGGATGATCCGATCAATGAGGATGATGTGAACCGTTGGGAGAAAGGCATTCAAGACGCGCATAAAGATTTAGCAGCACATAAATATGACATGAACAACCCTCACAAGGTGACAAAGGAACAGCTGGATCTGGGTAATGTTGATAACGTGCAGCAGGCAGCGAAAAAAGATTTTGATCTACACAATCAAGATCAGGAACGGCATATTACGAATGAAGAGCGCAGTAAATGGAATGGGGCGCAGCTATCCAAAATTACAAAAGACGATGGATCCATTCTTATTAACATCATCGGTCAAAGTTATGACTTTCATAGTGTCGTAGCAGGACAAAAAAAGACTTTTACTTTTTACATTTCGAGTGATGCCATTAATGCGCCGTCTCAATCGGCTCGTGGTATTTACTTGTATTCCTCCTCGGCCAATGGAGAAGCAATGGCAATGGCCACAGATGGCGGCTTTTGGAGAAAGTCATTAGTTAACGGAACCTGGTCAGATTGGATAAAGTACGAAACAAAAGAAGGATCAATAAAAAGATTGGCTGTTCACACTGATGATAAAGATATCCATGTTACTAAAAGTGATAAGGATAAATGGAATGGTGCTCAACTATCTAAAATTACAAATGATGTTGGGGGTGTATCTTTTGCAGTGAATGAAGGCGAAGATATGCTTCAGGCAATTATAGATAGAGGTAGAAGTATGGGCACCTTTTATGCAAATGGAAAAGCAGTAAATTCTCCTTCTACCGCCTCTACGAGAGGGTTTTATCAAATGACAAGCCAATCATCTGACGGTAAAGGCAGCTATGGCTGGGTTTATGCCATGGACTACAGAAATAATGTCTTTACGAATTATTGGGATGGTAATACTGTCGGATGGCAGGGGTGGAAGAAGCTAGAGACGGAAACCGCATCACAAGAGAAAGCTGATAAGGCTCTTTCTGATGCAAAAGCTTTTGTTCAAGATAACTTTACAAATCAAAAACTGACCGTTCTTACTGGAACAAGCGCAATTCAGGACGCGAGAACAAGCGGAGAATCATATCCGCTCGGACTTACTCTTATGGATATTGGCCAAGGAAATACGACCGGGTACCCTTTGCGATATGGCATTGTGAAAAATGAGAAGTATAATAATTCCCGCTTCACACAATATTTTTACGGCACAGGTAATGAGTCGGGAACTTATATTGACAGTACGGGTGTATGGGTCAGGCATTGGTGGAGTGGTTCCGGGTGGACAAAATGGGAGAAAATATCGGGTTTTGCTCATGCAAATGTGGGAACTACAGGTATTCAATACTTAAAAAAAGTTGACCATACTAAAATAGCCTTCAATAGAATAATCAAGGACAGTCACAATGCTTTTGACACAAAAAATAACCGGTTTGTTGCACCGAATGATGGAATGTATTTGGTTGGTGCAGGAATTTATGTGATAAACTCTCCTTCTTATATTAACCTTCATTTAAAAGCTTATTTAAATGGGAAGATATATAAAACGCTTCATCATATTCGTGGGTATTTTGAAAATAGAGATAATGAAATGTATCTTGGTTTAAATGGTAACGCAACTGTCCCAATGAACAAAGGTGATTACTTAGAAATCTGGTGTTATTGTAATTACGTGGGAGATGATCAAAGGGGCGTGGACAATAAGGATGGATCGTTTAACTTTATTGACATACAGGAATTAGGCGGAAGAAATTATCCAAGAGTTTAGGAGGTAACAATGAATATAGGCGAAGCTATCCTTTATAAGTACCCGACAGCCGATCCTACAAAGGATTTTATCGTTCAGAATAATGGTGATGGAACTCCATCCTATATAGCGGAATGGAACATCAGGGCACCAATACCGACTCAGGAAGAATTGCAAGCTTGGTGGGAAGAATCGAAAAGTAATCCACCTTATGAGCCTCCTGATCAGGTCGAGTTACTTGCACAAGAATTATCGCAGGAAAAACTAGCTCGTAAACAACTTGAAGAATTGAACCAAACATTAGGAAATGCTCTGTCTGAAATAAAGCTGCAGCTGCTTTCCTTACAAGGGGAGAATAATCTATGAATTATTGGGTATTGGCTTTGTATTATAACTGGGCTACCGCTGAAATGGTGAAGCAGGCAATCCATTACAAAGATTGCTCACCCGAAGATTTACAGGAAGGAATAGAAAAAAATCTAATCACTGCAGAACAGTATAAAGAGATCACAGGAGAAGCCATTTAGGGCTTTTTATTTTGCCTGAAAGGGGTGAGCACGATGTAACGCCTAAGATTGACCGCTAAAGATCAACAATAACAAGGAGGATATCGAATGGTAAAGTATAGTTTTCAATTTCCAACAGATGCAGCCGGTAAGCCGGGAGCAGCCAAGCCATACAGAGAAGGAAACAGAGATTTTGTGGTGCCGGTGGCTGCCATTTCGGGTAATGCAGAGCTGCTGACAAACAAAGTCTTAAAAGCAACAGAGGTATATACACAGTATGGCCAAGATCGATTAGGTCAGGTCTTGATTTCCAAAATAAAAGGTCACGCTTATTCTGATCGTGAAGGAACCTTATTCATCGAAGAAAGTAATGATATGAATACATGGACCACAGTATCTTCCTTAGTGGTTAAGGCCGGGACACTTGGTGAGACTGAATGGATCCACTTAACCCAGCGATATTTCCGCTTCAGGTATGCAAACGGTAATCTGCAACAGTCTGATTTCTTACTTTATCAGTCGCTTGGTGCTGGGGAAGAAGATATAAATATTAAACAAGCTGTTCCAATTACGACAGCTGTTCCACTCACTATGCAAATAGATAAGAGCGGCTTAACGGATGATGGCCGCTTAAAAGTTCAGACTGAAGGCTTGAATCTCGGCTCATTAGACACTCAAGCAAAAACGATAGATGTTATTTTTCACGATAAAACAGAAACGATTGGGGAAGGTACTCCGTTCACTGTTGGATCATTTAAAACGTTGCTCATTGAGATTTATGGAACAGCTGAGACGAGTGAATTAATATTCTGGGGTAAATCCTTATCTGGGACAAAGCGAGCCCTTAGAGGGCAAAAAGTGGACGATGGCACGTTTGCCACTAGCACAAAAGGGAAGTCAGAAGCTTGGTCTTTTGATATTACCGGTTTTAAGGAAATCGTGATGGAACTTAAATCTTTGACGAATGGAAACTTTTCAGTAAGAGGGACGGCCGTCTCATAATAATAATCCGGCTGTCCTTTTATTTTGCCTCTAAGGAGGTGATCAAGAAATGGAGGAAACGAGTGTGTTTATTAACTTTGAAACGTTGGATTTAGCGAGAGTTTACCTGTTCGGGGGTGTTAAATATCTTGATTTGTTCTTAATTCTAACCATCATCGACGTAATAACCGGTGTGATCAAGGCTTGGAAATTCAAAAAGCTGCGGAGCCGAAGCGCTTGGTTTGGTTATGTCCGGAAAATGCTTAGTTTTCTGGTGGTCATCGTGGCAAATATCATAGATACAATTCTCAATCTGAACGGCGTCCTTACATTTGGAACCGTTCTTTTTTATATCGCCAATGAGGGGCTTTCCATTACGGAGAACCTTGCACAGATCGGCGTTAAGATTCCGGCCGCCATTACTGACCGACTTCACGTAATCGAAAACGACAACGAACAAACAAAAGACAAAGATGAACAAGCTGCTGGATAACTGGCAGCTTTTTTTATCTAAAAAGAATAGGAGAGGAAACATATGACAATCTCAGTTAAAAGGAATCTGGTATCAGAAGCTAGATACTCTTTGAAATGCCCAAATCATATGGATGCTGAATACATTACCATTCACAACACGGCAAACGATGCGTCAGCGGCTAATGAGATCAGTTACATGATTGGAAACACCAGTTCAACAAGTTTCCACTTTGCTGTTGATGACAAAGAGGTTATTCAAGGACTGCCGTTAAATCGTAACGCATGGCATACAGGAGACGGTACAAATGGCACCGGGAACCGTAAGTCTATCGGCGTTGAAATCTGCTACAGCGAGTCAGGAGGTGCTAAATACTACGCTGCTGAAAAGCTGGCCATCAAGTTTGTGGCGCAGCTGCTTAAAGAACGCGGCTGGGGTGTTGATCGAGTTCGCAAACATCAAGACTGGAACGGGAAATATTGCCCTCACCGTATTTTGTCAGAGGGTAGATGGGATGAAGTAAAAGCCGCTATTGCTGATGAATTAAGAAAGATCGGTGGCAAAAGCGCAGCGTCTTCAGGCGGTTCTTCAGAATCCGGAACAACATATACAGTCAAAAAAGGAGATACGCTTTCCGGAATCGCAAAGGCTGAGGGAGTAAGTGTGACAAATCTTCAGAGCTGGAATAACATTAAAGACCCGAATAAAATTACAGTTGGCCAAAAATTGAAACTGAAAGGATCCAGTACATCCAGCACTAAACCAAGCAGTAAAAAAACGTCATATCCGCTGCCTTCCGGAGTTATTAAAGTGACAAGTCCGATGACGAAAGGAACGAATGTCAGACAGGTTCAAAATGCTCTAGCGGCTCTTTACTTCTATCCAGACAAAGGGGCGAAGAATAACGGTATCGACGGCGTATATGGTCCGAAAACAGCAAATGCAGTCAAACGGTTCCAGTCAGTAAGTGGACTGACTGCTGATGGCATTTATGGGCCTAAGACTAAAGCGAAAATTGAATCGAAATTGAAGTAATAAAAAAGCCTCTCATATAATGAGGGGCTCTAAATTGTAATTAATTTTGACTTAATCGTCCCAGTCTTCATCTTCTTCCCAGTTTTCTTTTTTTTCAAGCAATCTTTTATAGAAAAATTCAATAAAGCTATCGGCTAGCTTGTCCTGGTATCCAAGCACTCTATCCCAAATAAAAACAGGACATTCATTATTACTGTTCATTTTGTTAGTATCTAAGGCATATGCAAAAAAATCTATATCTTCTATTACAACAAGTCCCTCAGATAAATTAAAATGATTACGATATTCTTCTGTGGTTTCAACTACAGAAGCTCCACCATAGTCAAACCCCAAAGTATCAATTCCGTATAAGCCACCAGAGCCAAAGTTTTTCAGAAACCATTTATAACTATCAGGAAGTTGTAATTGGAGCTCCTTCTCTATATTAATAATCTCTTCTTCACCTATTCCTCCAGTAAAATAACTGTCTGCTTTATTATCAGTTATAAATTCTATAGTTTTTTCATATAAGTCCATTGATATCTCTCATTCCTTTTATTTTTCATATTGTTTTGCTCTCCACTTCCAATACCTATCTCGGAAATTATCATATTGGGCTTTCAAAACTGGATCGTTTCTAAAGCTTTCGCCGTCAGATTTAAGCTTATGGATAATGCCGCTATATTTAGTATGTAAGCTATTTGGAATTTCAAGCATTGGGCCAGGTTCTTCTTGAATCAGGTGATGTAAATTAATCTGTGTGCCATCTTTTGCAAACGGAGCGTTACCATTTTTCATAAGTTGAAGATTCGTAAGACCTTTACGATTTTTTTGATTAAGGTCGATATCTTTCATCGTATATACTCTACGACTTACATCTTTAATTTTCCCTTTCGCCTTTACATTTCCCTTTATTTCATATGCTTCATACTTTTCTTTATTTAACCAAGGTGGATTTATCTTTTGCCCAGTAAACGGCTTTCTACTTTCATCTAATTTTTTAGCAAGCTGGAGCAGCCTGTCTTTTGCGCTAACATCGTTGATGACATTATAAGGCATGCCACCTGCTACAACTACATCTTCTCGTATGACAAACGGTTTAATTGCTGTTAGTGGATCAGGAGTTTCGTCTAGTTTTTTAAACACTTTTTTGACTGCAGCTTTTCCAGCTGTTTTCACTCCTATTTTAGCAACTGAACCAGCACCTTTTAAGCCAAAGATGTTTACTGCTGCATATGTAAACCAATGAGCCTTTGATTCTGTGTCACCGTTCTTTACGTCTCTTACATAGGAGGTTATAATTGCATCTTTAATTGAATTAAATGTGGAATCATAGTGATAAACTGCAACTGCAGAATTAATAAGCATGTCGACAGGATGATTGTGTGCCATATAGTCTAATGTTTCAGCTGTCATATCATAAAGAGCTGTAACAGTACCTTTGGCTCCAGCCATCAACTCACGTGTGTTTTCAATTTGTGTGAAATACCTCTGTTGATCTTTAGTAAGATTCTCAAAACCAATGGTTTTTGCCATTGAGTAAAATTCATCGGCATCGGCATAATCGTAGTTTTTTAGTCTTTCTTTCAGTTTTTCAATTTCTCGTTCTTTTTCTTCCTTCTTCTTAATCGTCAAATAAGCTTCTGTACGTTTTTCAATATCGCCTTTTTTCTTATGTATGTCGCTTTCTCTATACGCTTTGGCATTATAGTGAATAGGTGTAGCATTTTTCCCTTTGCCTGTTGATTCTTGAAGTTTTTTAAAATCTTGTTGAATGAATTGTTCGTTAGGCTCTGTTAATGCATATTCAGTTGTTAAATCATCATCAACTTGTCCAATTTTATCAATTGTTTTTTCACGTTTCTTATCTGCACTGGCAAGTTCAACTTTAAAGTTTTCTGTTGAAAACAACTCAAGTGGTAGGATATCGTCAATATCATTCAGAATGTCCTTCATTGCTTTCTTCTGTTCAGACATAATAGCCTTTGATTTTTTATAAGCATTTGCGAGTTCATGCTCTAAAAAAGACTCCTCGACGTATGCATCTGACAAGCTGGCTTCCTCTATAACTCCAGAGACACTTGTAAGGAAAGCAATTTTCATATCGATAAGATCAATCCATTGATCTGTAACACCCACATGATCATGATAAAATGCTTTGATATTGTTTGCACCTTTACCTGAAAACTCGCTGTCATCCAGGTTAGCTACGTCTTTAAATGCTTTTCTGAGCTTAACCATTTGTGATCTGAGTTCCTTGTACTCTTTTGCGCGTCTATCTGCTTCAGAAAGCAGTGATTTAGCTTCAAATACCTTCATGATCATATCCTTTCTTATCAAGCTTTGTGTTTCGCTGATTAACAAAATTTTACCATATAAAGATATCAAGAAATACAAAAAACCTTTTATTGGGAAAAAGAACTGCAACGAAACTAACCGAAGAAAATGTTTGCGGTTTTTTTGCGGCATAAACACTTTTTGGAAATGTTACAATATTACAAAAATAGACATAAGAGGGAGGGGTATGTATGGACCAAGTTTTACCGTCATCCCGAGTGGGAGTCAAGATCAATGAATGGTATAAAATGATTCGTCAATTCAGTGTTCCTGATGCAGAAATCTTAAAGGCGGAAGTGGAGCAAGAAATAGAGGAAATGGAAGAGGATCAGGATTTACTTGTTTATTATTCGTTGATGTGTTTCCGTCATCAATTGATGTTAGATTCATTGGAGCCAGAAGACAGATATCGGGACCGTCCCACAGTCGATGAACTACTTGAAAAAATAGAAAAACCACAAAAAAGACTTACAGGCCTTTTGAAATATTACTCATTATTTTTCCGAGGGATGTATGAATTTGATCATAAAGAATACGTTGAAGCGATAAGTTATTATCGTAAAGCCGAGGAAGAATTGACTGCAGTTTCAGATGAAATGGAACAAGCTGAATTTCATTATAAAATAGCAGATGCCTACTATCAAATTGATCAGCATTTTGTGTCCCTGAATCATTTGAAAAAAGCTAAGCATTTGTTTGAAAAGAATCAATTATATAAGGTGAAAGTGATCGGATGCAATATGATGTTTGGAGCTAATATGTACGATATGTACCGGCTGACAGAGGCGGAATCATATTACCGAGAAGCTTTAAGTGTCGCTGAGGGAATGAATGAGAAAAAGACAAAAAGGATCATTGGAGTGATCTTTCATAATTTAGGCTTAGTTTTTTTAAAGGCCCAAAACCTAAATGCAGCTGAAGAGCATTTCAAAAAAGCAATAGACATGAAAGAACATCTTGATACAGTGTATGGAGTAAGATCATTATATATGATGGCAAATGTACTTTACCAAAGCAACAAACCTAAGGAAGCACGTTTCTTTTATGAAACAGCTTTAAAACGGGCTGAAGATTCTAATGAAGAAGAATATATGGCGAAATTAAAGATCATTAATTCAATATATGAAGAATATAATGAAACAGAAGTAAATCGAAGCTTAGACTATTTGGAAAAGAAACGCCTGTGGTCTGATTTTGCAGAATTAACAGAAAAATTGGGTGACTTTCATTATGAGCAAAGAAACTATGCAGAGGGAAGAAGCTTCTTAAAGAGAACTATACATGCACAAACACAAATACTTAAGGTTACGGAGGCTATATAATGAAAAAATTTTTAATCAGCTCCGCTTTAATCGGTATTCTTTTTGCAGGTTTATTAAATGTGGAAAAGGTATATGATGCTATGAATGATTCTGGAACTTTCTATGTAGCCGAAAAAGCTATTAATATCTAAGTAATATTATCCTGTTAAACCCCATCTTTTTAAGGTGGGGTTTTTACACAATCCATTTATTCTTTTTCTTATCCCATTTTAACAAACGCTGCCTCATAAGATTCTTAACGGCTTCCCGTATAGCTCGTTCATTCTTCACAGTCTTTCTCATCAATTGATCCAACGAGGGATTTTTTCCGAAGTGGGTCATATTAAAAATAGGCGGTAAGTCTACTTGACCTTTATTTTATTGTCCAGTTAAGTGTAGCCGATTCATTATAAGGATTTTTTTCTTAGGCTAGCAAAAAACCGTTTAAAATACTCTTCTAATGCCACTTCACCCAACTTAGGCTTAAAATTCAAATCCTGTCTTGATGTAGTAAGGTCATAGTGTCTATTTATTCCACCATAATATAATTCCACCTGACTTCTAAGTAGTGATGGCTGAGTATTCTTTTCCTTTGCTTCAAATTCAAGTTTATCAGCTAAATGTAACAACTGTTCTTTAGTATATTTTTGTGGTATCTCAAGATTAGGGTTAAATTTTTTTGCAATTTTAATGATATCAGCTGAAGTTACAGGCTCTTCATTAGCCAAGATATATCTTGTACCCCTTACACCTTTTTGCGCTGCAGCAATCATACCTTTCACAACATCAGTTACATCTATTGGCGTCATTTCACTTATATAGTTAACTTTCATCTTTCCTAAAAGAATACTATCGAAGGCCAGTATGGTTGGAGTTTTCTTTAAAAACTCTCCACCAATCATTGCACCAGGAAGAACGCTAACCATATCCAAATCATATTTTTCTGCCAGGTCCCAAGCTGTTCTTTCAGCTCGTGCTTTTGAATCAAAGTATGCATTTCCATGACTGTTTTCAAGCCATGTAGTTTCATCAATTTTACCCTTTAAGTTTGTCTTGTCCAATGACAATGCTGCTACGGAGCTTACATATACTATTTTTCTTACATTTGCTTCTTTAGCAGCCTCCATTATATTTTGAGTTGCCTCAACATTAGGAATAATTATCTCTTTTTCAGGATCTTGTGCCCAATGTTTAAATACAGCAGCTACTTGATATAAGGTATTCACTCCATCAAGTGCTTTATGAAGTGAGTCTTTATCCCTCAAATCGGCATAGACGATCTCACAATCAAGGCCTATAAATGGTTCTTTGTCATTTAAATCTCGTACACCTGCTCTAACAGTTTCTCCTCTTTTTAATAATTCTCTTACCAAGTTGTTACCCAAATGACCATTTGCACCTGTTACCAAAGAAATTTTCTTCATAAATAAATCCTCCTTAATCAGTGATTACACCAGTCATCATAATGCGATAATAGCTTGTTGTAATTGACATATGTAAATTGCAATAAAAAAACACCAAATACTTTTATTTGATGTTTCCTAAAAACGTTTTATTCTATTTTCATACTTCTCTTAATTCTACTAAGTGAGCTTGCTCTAATTCCAACATAAGAAGCAATATATGATTGATTTATTCTACTTTCTAAAGAAGAATACTCTCTTTTAAACTCCATGTACCTTTCCAGTGCATCTTTCATAAGTAACGCCTGTTCTCGATTTAGCGTATCAACAAGAATCTTCTGAATATAATTAGTGAATATAATCTTCATTTGATTAGTTTTCTTCATACCTTGGTATATGGAATTATACGGAATAACTACGCAAATGCTGTCTTGCAGGCTTTCTACACTAAATCTAGCTTCTTCAACTCTTAATAAACCCTCTGCACAGGCAAATTCCGTTTCAGCTGCAAAACATTTTGTCACATCATTCCCTGAAGCATCTATATAATATCCTCTCATAATTCCTTTATGAATATAATACAGTGAAGAAACTCTTTGCCCCTGACTTAAAACAATTGTACCCTTTGGTACCATCTTTATATCAGCTGTTGAATTGAATAAGTATTTTAAATCTTCTTCCAACTCCAGCTTCAAACCAGCTTCAATATAATCACTCGGCTTATTAAGCATAATTCATCACCTCTCTAAACATATAAGGCATATCCTTTATCCATAATTTCACTATTATAGCATTTAACCATGTCAAGCAATATAATAGATTCTATTAAAATTCAATACAATCAACGATTAGCACTTATTGGGGTAGCAACACACATCCATCAACTTAAGAAATTGGCTGTTACCCAAAACGAAAAAATGAATTTGATTTTCATAAATCACTATCAAGAGATAAAAATTTCGTTTTGGGGGTACTTCAAAATATTAGCTTGATGGGCAGGGGGGTTGCTCCTACATATAGAGAATTGATGAATATGTTAGGGTTAACCTGACCAAGTTCAGTGAAAGGGTTGCTGGATGCACTAAGAAGAAAAGAATATGTAACTTGGGAAGCAGGATCACCAAGAACGTTGAAAATTGTTAAGTAAAAAAACATCTATATATAAGATGGTTTTTTATTTTGCCCTCGTATTCAGTTTTTAATGAAGTAGTTGCCGGGTTTAATTTCAGTTGTACGCCACCCTGGGTGGCAGAAAGGTGGCAAACACGATTATTCGCCACCTTTCTAAATTTGTTTAAATCGTATTGACATTTATCAAAACCCTGCTATAATTACTTTTGTTCTATGAAACCGGAGTTAAACTTTCAAGATGCTCTTCCATGGTAAGGAAGAGGTCAGCGGTTCGAGCCCGCTTGGAAGCTTTATTTAAATGCATTACTCTTACCAAGGTTTCTCAAAAAGGAGAAAGCTTTTTTTATTGCGATATGCGGAAGTAGTTCAGTGGTAGAACACCACCTTGCCAAGGTGGGGGTCGCGGGTTCGAATCCCGTCTTCCGCTCCATTTTTTCATCCCAACGGGATGTTGATACAAGTGAAAATGCGCCCGTAGCTCAATTGGATAGAGCGTTTGACTACGGATCAAAAGGTTAGGGGTTCGACTCCTCTCGGGCGCGCCATATATTTTATCAATATGGAAATCGGGAAGTAGCTCAGCTTGGTAGAGCACATGGTTTGGGACCATGGGGTCGCAGGTTCGAATCCTGTCTTCCCGACCATTTTTATGGGGCCTTAGCTCAGCTGGGAGAGCGCCTGCTTTGCACGCAGGAGGTCAGCGGTTCGATCCCGCTAGGCTCCACCAAAAAAGATTTAAAAAAGTTGTTGACTTTGAGGAAGCAACGTTGTATACTAATAAAGTTGCTTTAACAAAGTGATAAACAAAATGATCTTTGAAAACTAAACAAGACAAAACGTACCTGTTAATTCAAGTTTTAATATAAATCGCACAGCGATGTGCGTAGTCAGTCAAACTACTTTATCGGAGAGTTTGATCCTGGCTCAGGACGAACGCTGGCGGCGTGCCTAATACATGCAAGTCGAGCGGACAGATGGGAGCTTGCTCCCTGATGTTAGCGGCGGACGGGTGAGTAACACGTGGGTAACCTGCCTGTAAGACTGGGATAACTCCGGGAAACCGGGGCTAATACCGGATGCTTGTTTGAACCGCATGGTTCAAACATAAAAGGTGGCTTCGGCTACCACTTACAGATGGACCCGCGGCGCATTAGCTAGTTGGTGAGGTAACGGCTCACCAAGGCAACGATGCGTAGCCGACCTGAGAGGGTGATCGGCCACACTGGGACTGAGACACGGCCCAGACTCCTACGGGAGGCAGCAGTAGGGAATCTTCCGCAATGGACGAAAGTCTGACGGAGCAACGCCGCGTGAGTGATGAAGGTTTTCGGATCGTAAAGCTCTGTTGTTAGGGAAGAACAAGTACCGTTCGAATAGGGCGGTACCTTGACGGTACCTAACCAGAAAGCCACGGCTAACTACGTGCCAGCAGCCGCGGTAATACGTAGGTGGCAAGCGTTGTCCGGAATTATTGGGCGTAAAGGGCTCGCAGGCGGTTCCTTAAGTCTGATGTGAAAGCCCCCGGCTCAACCGGGGAGGGTCATTGGAAACTGGGGAACTTGAGTGCAGAAGAGGAGAGTGGAATTCCACGTGTAGCGGTGAAATGCGTAGAGATGTGGAGGAACACCAGTGGCGAAGGCGACTCTCTGGTCTGTAACTGACGCTGAGGAGCGAAAGCGTGGGGAGCGAACAGGATTAGATACCCTGGTAGTCCACGCCGTAAACGATGAGTGCTAAGTGTTAGGGGGTTTCCGCCCCTTAGTGCTGCAGCTAACGCATTAAGCACTCCGCCTGGGGAGTACGGTCGCAAGACTGAAACTCAAAGGAATTGACGGGGGCCCGCACAAGCGGTGGAGCATGTGGTTTAATTCGAAGCAACGCGAAGAACCTTACCAGGTCTTGACATCCTCTGACAATCCTAGAGATAGGACGTCCCCTTCGGGGGCAGAGTGACAGGTGGTGCATGGTTGTCGTCAGCTCGTGTCGTGAGATGTTGGGTTAAGTCCCGCAACGAGCGCAACCCTTGATCTTAGTTGCCAGCATTCAGTTGGGCACTCTAAGGTGACTGCCGGTGACAAACCGGAGGAAGGTGGGGATGACGTCAAATCATCATGCCCCTTATGACCTGGGCTACACACGTGCTACAATGGACAGAACAAAGGGCAGCGAAACCGCGAGGTTAAGCCAATCCCACAAATCTGTTCTCAGTTCGGATCGCAGTCTGCAACTCGACTGCGTGAAGCTGGAATCGCTAGTAATCGCGGATCAGCATGCCGC